>JAABSF010000040.1 GCA_011390535.1 Deltaproteobacteria bacterium
ATAGGCCCTCTCAACGGATCCCCCCCGCTAGGAGGTCCAAATCCTGCTCTCCCTTGATGAGAGTTCCCAGAAAAGGAATCTCTCCCTTGAGCTTTTTGATGGATACCCCGGATCGCTGTAACGCCGCAATCCAATCAATCAGCTCGGATGTAGATGGGAGCTTTCGTAACCCCGGTGTTCTTCGAAGGTGATAAAACACATCGAGACAACGAGCCAACAGCTTGTTTTCTATGTCCGGATGGTGAACACCCACAATTTTTTTCATAAGCTCCCGGTCGGGAAAATCAATATAATGAAAAACACATCGCCTCAAAAATGCTTGGGGCAGCTCTTTTTCGTTGTTGGATGTGATAACCACAAAGGGGCGGTGACGAGCGGTTACCTCTTCATCCAACTCCATGATGGTAAACGACATGTTATCCAGCTCATTTAAAAGATCATTGGGAAACTCGATGTCCGCCTTGTCTACCTCGTCAATCAAGAGCACAACTTGCTCTCCAGACGCAAACGCCCTGCCCAACGGGCCTAAACGGATGTAGCTCCGGATGTCCTGCACATCTGAATCTCCAAATCGGCTGTCATGAAGCCGCTGGACGGTATCATAAATATAGAGACCGTCGGCTGCGCTGGTTGTGGATTTCACATGCCACCTGATTAGCGGCATACCCAAAGCCTCCGCTACACTTGTGGCCAGCAATGTTTTTCCTGTCCCCGGCTCTCCTTTCAATAGCAAGGGGCGCTCCAATGCCAAAGATACGTTCACCGCGTCTTCCAGCGCAGGCGATGTTATATAGTCGGAAGTTCCCCTAAATTGGATAAAATCTTTTACCATTACAGCTCCTCGCAGATTCTTTATGTATGTGTTGATCGTTATTTGTTGTTAACGGCACTACGGGAACCGGCGTAAGCCCGCTTAAAACAATCAATAAAGTTTAAAAACATGTCTTTTCGCATAGATACGTCGCATGTCTCCCCAAGCGGAATGCTCTCGCTCACTTCTACCCCAAGGCCCGGATTCACAAACTGACCGCCGATGCTGATTTGATTGTCTCCTTGCCTAACATATAAAATCACCCCGACATGTTGATATCCCGGCTTGCCGGACCGAGGTACAACCCCACCATCAGCCCCGGAACCACCCGAGTAACCCACCGGCATTTTTACTCCCCATAGTCCCATCGCCCAACTCGAATGAGGCAGAGAGAAAATTTTCTGTCTTTTCTTATTATCTTGAAAAATCATCTTATCCGATGTGATCTCTACTTGCATTTTTCCGGGGAATTTCTTTACGGCAAACGTCACCAACCCGGCGGTTACGCCACCCAGCAATAAAAAACGGGCCCAAATAGGACAATCCCACCCCACCATTGAAGGGAAACCGAGTATCATTATGTAGAGAATAAGAAAAAGAGGAATCATCATGACAACCATGAATAATCCGCCGCTGTCCGCGCTATCAAGCCGCCAAATATTTCGAAACGGTGGACAGGTGCGCTCGCCTGAACCTTCGGCAATCTTATCAGCGGCGTTTTCAAAAGCGCGACTGAGGGACGTAGCCGTATAGAGAAGGTTTTCAAGCTTTTCGGCTCTTCTCACCAAACCGGATACAGAGATTGTCACTTTGCCTTCTTTTACCTTCAGGGTGGGTGCAACCTTGAAAGCCTCTACAATCGCCTTTCTTAAATTAGAATCGGATAGAAACATACGGATTTCTTCAGAAGCAGCCCCTTTCACAACTACCTTTGAATCGAAATCCGAATCGCCGACCTGAATATCTTCCAACCTTAAAACCTTGCGGATAATCGCCGGCAATCGCTGACGTGCCAACTCCAACCCTCCCGGCAATCTGCAATGTGCTTTGGCAGACACAATTGTATAGGTATGAGCGCTCTCTCTAGTACCCACTACAATCCTGTACGCCTCCACAAAAACACCCTCAATAACACCCACCAGCCGCCCTTCGCCGTCATCGGCACCTGGTTCTTCCACAAATGTAAGCCCTTCATGTCGCTGAGCCACCTCCTCCCAAACCATAAAGGCTCTTCTGCGCCATCGCCGGATACACCAAATAGCCAGCAACCCTCCAAACACAATCACAGCCAACAAAAGTACGCCTCCCACAACCATCTCCGTATTTGTTCGTGCCTGAAGAAAAAGAAAAGAAAACAGACTTTTCGAAGTTGGGTAAGCCATGAAAAAAGAGTTAACACAATAGACTGAACAGGTGCAATAGCAAAGTCCAGTGGTTCTCGGGCTCATTTTACACTTACAATTCAACCAGAATCAGGTGGCTACAGCGACGGCTGAAACCCGGAAAACGCCTTCAACTCATGATGTTCACTTGTAAGTTTTATTTCACTTACTTTGCTTCACCTCATGCAAAATGCTTTCATTCCTATTTTTTGTTTTTTTGTTTATGATAGCCGAAGAGCAGATATGAAAAGAAGGGAGCAAAGAAATATTATGAAACAGAGAAAAAAAGGCGGGCTATTTCTTCATCAGGTTATGTTCCTCGCCATCTTGGTCGGTGTTTTGACTCTCTCCCTCCCTGCTATAGCAGCGGATTTCTACGTAGACCCGGTAAACGGCTCCATGGAAAACGACGGGTCTGAAGATAGCCCATGGTCCACAATCCAAGAGGTGATTGATGATGGGCTCATCGAGACTCAAAACTGGGAAAATCTTCCTTATGAAGAAGGCGCAGAGTTGATCACTGTAAACGCCGGCGCCCCGGTCAAAAGCGGTGACACAATCTATCTTCGTTCAGGTTTTCATGGGCATCTTTTTATCCAGAGCGCTTACAATGAGAGCCCCATAACAATCGCGGCAGATGAAGGTCATACCCCTGAGCTTGGCAGCGTTCATATACGTTCAGGAGCGTTTTGGGTGCTCCGCGGGTTGAAAGTCAGTCCCTCTCTGGCACCTGAATATGAAAAGATGACCTTGGTGAACATAGAGAGTCATGGTTGGCGGGGACCTGCGTCTGATATCTCTGTAGAAGACTGCTATCTCTTCTCGGTAGAAGATTCCTCAGGGTGGTCCATGCAGGACTGGAACGACCTCCCGTGTAACGGAGTGGGAGGAAACGGCGAGCGGTTGACCATAAAAAACAATTACATAAAAAACGTCAATTTCGGAATCTCTATTAGCAGAGCTTATGGGATCGTGGAGGGAAACACGGTGGAGAACTTCGCCGGAGACGGTCTGAGAGGATTGGGAGACTATGGGTTATTCGAATACAACGTGGTCAAGAACTGTTACAACGTAAACGATAATCACGACGATGGTTTCCAAAGCTGGTCAGTGGGCCCCGATGGGGTCGGGAGTGGTGAAGTAACAGGTGTAGTTTTGAGAGGAAATGTGATCCTGAATTATGAAGATCCCGACCAGCCCTTTCGCGGCCCGTTGCAGGGAATCGGGATGTTCGACGGTTTCTTTGTTGATTGGGTGATTGAAAACAACCTCGTCGTTGTAGATCACTGGCACGGCATCTCACTCTATGGTGCGCGAAACAGCCGCATCGTAAATAACACCGTCCTTGACCCCAATGAAGAATCGCCGGGCCCACCTTGGGTTCAGTTTTTCCCTCACAAAGACGATACCCCTGTCCAAGACTGCGTTATCCGAAACAATCTCGCAACTTCGTTTGCCGGCTCTGATCGAGAAGGAGTTACAGCGGATCACAATCTTGTTATCGATGACCCGAATGCGTTCTTTGAAGACCCCGCAGGTGGTGACTTCCGCCTCTCGGCGACCAGCCCGGCGGTTGATACAGGGAGCCCTGAAGACGCGCCGAGCATCGACATTGTAGGCACCCCTCGACCTCAAGGAGACGGTTATGACATAGGTGCATATGAGTACTATGAAGGAACCATAGAGTACCCGGACGCCGGTGTCGCCGTTGATGCTTCAGGACATGACTCCGCCACTGATGAATATGACTCTGGGATCGGAGAGCCGGATGCTGAAACGGGAGACGGCAGCTCTAGTGACAGTGGCTGCTCATGCCGAGCCGCAAAGGGTAACCCCAAACCCTTGGGGAGCTTTTTTCTCCATCTAATGTTTCTTTTGTTTTTGGTTCATGTCTTTGTCAGAAGCTTTTCCCGGAACCTTCAAAATAGCCGCTGACAGCAAATTACAAAAAAAACCAACTTTCAAAGATTTATGTGCATGGAGAAAGGTTATCATTGAGGGGAGGAAAAATTATCAATGAGAGCGAGGCGTTGACCTTCTATCGTAAGGACACGCCGAAAATGTTTACGAGGCTGAAATAAATCCCGACAAGGATAAAAATCACCCCCGTGATTTGTCTCGCCCTCAACTCGAATGATTTGATCCGGTCAAAGGCTGCGGCTGCTTTATTAACTCCGGTAGCGAGTAACACGGCAAAGACGAGAACCGGCAAGCCTGTGGCTAAACCGTATATAGCAGGCAAAGTAAAACCTGATTCGTGGGTCAATGCCAGTGGAATAAGAGAACCGAAAAATATGGCGGCAGACGCCGGACAAAAAGCGAGAGCGAAAACAAAACCCAGTAAAGCAGCGCTCCATATCCCGCTGTTTTTCGTTTTCTCTTGTAGAGAAGATCCAAGACTCGAAGACAAAAAACTGAACTCAAAAATCTCCAGCAATACAATTCCGACCAATATCAACAGGGGACCCAAAAGAATATTCATATATTTCTGCAATGAGTGAGACAAAAAAGGTGCGGACAAGAGACTGTATACAAGCAAAACACCAAGCAAAATGTATGCTGTGACGCGGCCCAGGGTGTACAAGACACCACCAAGAAAAACCGACATCGGGCGGTTCACTCTGCGACCCACAAAAGAAACCGCGGCAATGTTGGTGGCGAGGGGACAGGGGCTTATCGAGGTTAGCACACCAAGCCACAGAGCAGTTGCTATCGCTATCATCCAACCGGACATTACGAATCTCCGCTCTTTATTTTTTTTATTTCACCCTGAACATAATCTATGAAACTTTTTTGATTGCGAAGAAGCTGCCAGACCTTGTCCAGCCTTTTCCACTTCACCTCTTTACCGTTTTCCAGTTTTGAAACTACCACCGAACGAGTAGAAAGCTCATACTGTTTCACGTAATGGCTGTTTCCGCCTTCTTCTATGTTAACTTCAACAAATTTTACCGTACCGCTTTCCACCTCATCGGTGAAACCTTCCTCAACAGCTTTTTTGGTGAGTCTTTCTATCGTCCTGCAGGATGCGCAACGCATGTTGCCGTGAAAATAGTAGACGACCACCATGGACGGGTGTTCATCCTTGTTGATTTTTGCCTCTTTTGATGGGGTATTTTTTGCCCCAATTTCTTTATAAAGAACAAAAACTATACTCACCGCCACGAACAGCAAAAGCAGTCCGCCCACAATTTTTTTTGCATTCATAAGTAAGCTCCTTCAATCCACCTGGACCTGAACTGAAATGTCATGCCCATTATGTCAATGTTATCCGTAGGAGACCTTTTAAAAATCAAAAGCCTTTTCAAATCATTTGTCGACACAGCCCGCCTCAAAACAACACCCCGTAAATCATTCCTGCGACTGTGGATAGAACAATCACCAGAGCAATAAACACCATCGTCTTTTTCGTTCCCATCACACTCCGAATTACGAGCATATTAGGCAAAGACAAGGCAGGCCCCGCAAGCAAGAGCGCCAACGCAGGCCCTTTACCCATACCGGAATTAATCAGCCCGTCCAAAATCGGCACCTCGGTCAAGGTGGCGAAGTACATGAACGCCCCCACAAAAGATGCAAAAAAGTTGGCCGAGAGTGAATTCCCCCCCACCATGGAGCTAACCCACTCGTTTGGAATGATGCCCTGCCCTCCCTTGGGCCCACCCAACAGAAAACCCGCCACCAACACACCCCCCAGCAAGAGCGGCATAATCTGCTTGGTAAAAGTCCAGCTCGAATCAACCCACATGGAGAGCTCATCTTTTTTAAACCAGGCGATGATGCTGCCGGCTAAGATCACCAGGAAAACACCGGTCACAATCCACTTCGCCGAATAAATGGTAGCCCACACACCACCTTCCCCTTCAGCCGGCCGTCCCCAGTTGGCAAAAACCAGGATACCCACCAGAGCGGCGAAATAAAGACCGTCTTGCCAAAGCGCCCGCCCCTTATCGTCATCCGGTATAATCACTGGACCATTTTCGTGGCGGGCAGCCTCTTCCTTGCGGAAAATAAAATGCATTACCAACCCGATAACCACTGCAAAAACCACCGCTCCCACGGCTCGAGCTATCCCCAACTCGGGGCCAAGGATACGGGCGGTGAGGATGATAGCCAAGACGTTTATGGCCGGGCCCGAGTAAAGAAAAGCTACTGCCGGTCCAAGCCCTGCACCACGCTTGTGAATGCCGGCGAATAACGGAAGCACCGTACACGAACAGACCGCCAGAATTGATCCCGACACGGCTGCTACAGGATAAGCGATAATCTTCTTCGCCATGGGCCCGAGATACTTCATCACCGCACCCTGACTCACAAACACACTGATAGCACCTGCAATAAAAAAGGCCGGGACCAGACATAGGAGCACGTGTTCCCTGGCATACCACTTCGCCAACATGAGGCTCTCGCGAAGGGCACCCCAGAAGCGTTCACTGCCGGTGGGCAGAAACCAACAAGCCGCAAACACAGCCAAGATAATTAAAAGCTTCCAACGTTCTTTCATTCATGTGCTCCTTAGGGCCGACTCAAGAATAAGATCGCAGGACCGAATCTTTCGCAGCCATACTCACCTCGAAAAGCCTCAAGTTAGGATGTGGCGACATGGCCATGTTGTCAAGCAGGTTTTCCTGTTATTTTGACCTCCGAGACCAATCTCCTGGAAGCAACCCAATTCCGACAAATGCTTCAATAAGTTAAGCTGATGGGTCTTCCAACAATTTCTTGAGCCTTCGGTAAAGCTCATCACGAGTGCTGCGAAACGCATCCAGACGTTCCGCCTGCGCGCCCTGAACCGCCGCAGGGTCTGGCAACCCCCAATGAAGTCGTTGGGCGTTGCCGAGAAACAATGGGCACTCTTCCTCTCCACACAATGTGATTACAGTGTCAACTTCGGCAGCGGGGATCTCCTCCACCGACTTAGCGCTGTGATGGGAGATGTCGATGTTAATCTCCTTTAAAACCTCTATCGCCTCCGGCCGAACAGCGGTAGGTTTCGAACCGGCCGAACAGACCTTTGTCTCTGGGGGAGCAATGGCACGGGCGATGCCTTCTGCCATTTGGCTGCGAGCCGAGTTAGCTACACAAAGAAAGAGAATACCTTTCATTTTAATGCTCCATTGCTAGGACAAAAGGCAGTCAGCCCTTATGAGCCGACCACTTCTTGAGGTTTACTCTCTGTGCTCTCTGCACCATCAAACCAGTGAGTGGTCTTAAGGCATATCTTGACCAGAATCAGCATCACCGGCACCTCTATCAAGACACCTACCACTGTTGCCAACGCCGCCCCGGATGACAGCCCGAACAACATAGTCGCTGTGGCAATGGCCACTTCGAAATGATTTGAGGCCCCGATCATCGCAGCGGGCGCCGCGTCTTTGTAACGCAGCTTAAACACCCTGGCCAAGCCGTAACCGAGCCAGAAGATCAACATCGTCTGGATAAAAAGTGGTATAGCAATCCACAGTATCGTAAGAGGATTGCTTATAATCACCTCACCTTTGAAGCTGAAGAGTAAAACCAGCGTAGTCAACAGCGCGATAATGGTGACGGGAGTGAGTATATGAAGAAACTTCTCTTTAAACCAGACTTCACCCTTGGCGGCGATGAGCCAACGTCGAGTTAAATACCCGGCTACCAAAGGCAAGGCCACATAGATAGAAATGGAGAGCAATAAAGCTTGCCACGGCACCGGCAGACGACCCACGCCGAGCAAAAATCCCCCCAGCACCCCATAGAGTAACAACATGGTCAAAGAATTGATGGCCACCATGACAAGGGTCAACCCATCATTTCCCTTTGCCAGAAAACTCCACACGAGAACCATAGCGGTACAAGGCGCGATCCCCAACAAGACCGCTCCCGCAAGATAACTCCGCCACAAGGGTATCTGGAGCATCTTGACGCCCTCGTGAAGGATAACGGTCCCGGCACCGTGCTCGGCGCCAACCGGCAGATCCAGACCAAAAGGCATCTTAACAATGTCGGTTGCATCTGTGCCGATCAACCCGCGGAAGACCACCCCAAGAAATAAAGCTGAGATTGCGTACATGGTGAATGGCTTGACCGCCCAGTTTAAGAAGAGTGTTAGAAAGACGGGCTTCCCGCTCTTTCCAGCCTTAATCACTGAAGCAAAGTCTATCTTGACCATAATGGGATACATCATGAAAAACAAACAGACCGCAATGGGAATGGACACAACCGGTGCACCCCTGACGTAAATAGCCATCCCATCAAGCCTGTGAGCCAGACCAGGTGCGAATTTTCCCAACAGAATCCCTGCGACAATGCACAAGCCAACCCAGAGCGTTAAATAACGCTCGAAGATACTCGTCATTTTGCGATCAATAACCTGACTCTTTTCGTTGGTCATGGCTCTCATCTCCTTCGCTACGCTCTCATCTTGTGATCAGCTCTTCTCTAGCCCCTCTCTTCTCCTCTTTTCCCTCTCTTCTCCTCTTTTCCCTCTCTTCTCCTCTTTTCCCTCTAATTCGCCCTTCCCTCTATTATTCTGCTTAACAAGTAACTTTACTCTCTTTGGACTCCAGCCAGGCGTGGAGGTTTTTGAGGACTCTCACAGCCCCGGGATGATCAGCGAGTTTCTCCCGAAGCAGTTGGAGCACAGCCTCTTGAAAATCCTTCTCCATCGGTGAAATGGAGTAATATGACCAAGCCCCTTCCTTTCGATCAGTAACCAGCCCTGTGTGTCGCAGAGTAGCCAAATGGCGGGAAACCTTCGACTGACCGACACCAAGGGCCTCTACAAGATCGCAGACGCAAAGCTCTTTGTAATTCAAGAGCAACCACAAGATCTGGAGCCGAGACTCATCGGCGAGAATCTTTAAAAACCCGGCAACATCTTTCACAGCCACCTCCGTTGCTTTGTGACCATATTCGCATATACAAATATCCGGTTTTTCCAATTTGTCAAGCTCAAACTAAAAACTCTCTCCTATCTCCAGTATACCCAAACAATTTTAATACGTTACATCTTCTGCGTCCTCCAATGCATCGGAGTGAAACCTCTCCTGCTCATCGCTTTCTTTTGTAACTCTAATTATGTTTGCCGGTTGATTGGTTAGAGTAAAGCCGAAAGAAAGGATTGACATCGCATCTTCAACGTTGTCAACTACCCTTAGATAGATTTGAAAATTGAGCCTGAATGGAAGAGATCATCGAAATCTCTTCCTGGGAAGCCGGTGAGAATCCGGCACGGCCCCCGCCACTGTAACCGAGGACGGAGGCAGCAGCCACCTGAGAGAATTAGAGAGTGTGTCGAATAGAAATGGCACTCTTTAAACCTTTTTCGGGTGGAAAACCACTGACGGCAAGGAGGATCGGTTTTCCGGTCGTGTCGCTGGGAAGGTGCTGCCAAAGGATGATCCGGAAGTCAGTAGACCGATTCAGGTTCCGGTCCCAACCTCCGGGGTGGAGGGAAAGGCGCCGGGATACCCTCCTTAGCATCCTTGGTCCCTTTTTCCCCTGTCTGAAACCGTGAGCTCTCGGGACCGGAAACACCGAGAGAAGACATGGCAGAGACAAAAGCTTCAAAAGCTTGTGCAAAAACGCCTACAAGTCTCCAGTTACCGCCGTTTATGCGGTGTAGCACAGGAATTCCATCCTTAAGCCATTGTTTAACCGGCCGGGTTTTTGGGATAAGTTGTCTTTTTGTTTTCGTCATGTTCACTGTTTTTTTAAATCGTTTTTCATTTAAATGTGGCGGTCTAGTCATAAATCAGTCTCGAGGCGCCCCCCTCCCAAAGGCGCCTGATCAAAGAAAGCAGGTCCCCAACAACCAGAAAGAAAACGAGCAGAAAAAAAAGAAACCGGCACGAAGAGAAACGGCTAAGGGCACTAAGGACCCCAAGAGGAAGCATATCGAGCTGCAGCCGATCTATGTAAAGGAGAGTAGAACAGAGCCTGAATCCGCAGAGGCTGTGGAGACAGGGTTTACATCCATCATCTCGGCCTATGCAAACACGTTGGAAGGAATGAATACTGCTCAAGCGCTCAGCCGAACAGTGGGGGTGGGTACCAGACGTTCGGGAGGCTTAGGAGACTACACTGCGGTGTTGATAAGAGGCTCCAGCGCCCAACAGGTGGGTGTATTCATAGATGGTGTGCCACTTTCCGGAGGTTATGGAGCCACCATCGATCTTTCACTTTTTCCGTTAATGTCGTTTTCACGCATCGAGGTTTTTCGGGGAATGTTACCGTCGGAGTTCGGCTCAGAAGGGATCGGCGGAGGGATCAACCTCATCCCTGAGACTTGGAGCAACAGCGCGACCATGAACGGTGACACTAATAGAGGCAACGGAGCTTCTGTAATGAGGGTTTTCGGAGGGTTGGGCTCTTATGGATTGAGCCGCATCGGGGCCGCCGGGAGTGGCATCGAGGGGGCTCTTTCCTATTCGGCAAATGTTTCTCTTCAATCCTGGAGTGGAGATTTCCCTTACTATTCGGACAACGGAACCCCTTACAACACACAGGATGATCGCATGGTGAAAAGGCTCAATAACGACACCCTCCTTGTGGGAGGGCTCGCTTGGGCCGGATGGCGACTTTCACCTTTAACCAGAATATCGGTGTTGGAGAGCTTCGGGTTCAAAAGCAAAGGACTGCCCGGTCTGGGACATAACCAGGCTGTGCTCACACACCTTGAATCACTACATCAAATGCTGGACTTCAAAATCCACCGGAGGTCTTTTCTGCACAGCAGGGTGGACGCCATGATTCGGGCCAATTTTCAAATGTATCGGCAGAGGTATCAGGATCCCATGGGAGAGTTGGGGATCGGTTCCCAAGATCAAGTTGATACAAGCTATTCTCTGGGGCTTATCAGCCGATTCACCTGGGCGCTTGATATGCACAACCTGTTCGCCCTGATTCCCGAGTGGCGGATTGAGACTTACAGCGGGAGAGACTTGACGAACGGAAATCAAGACAACAACAGCCTTACGAACGACGGGGACAGGGAATTCAGCACCTTGCCGTCCAGCCGGCGATACCGTTTCGGAGTCGCCCTGAGGGATCGGATTCTTTTAGCAAAAGAGCGGGTCAGGTTGACTCCGGCCATCAGATTCGATGCCCTTTATAGCGTTGTAGATGGAGACACACGTGGCGGCCGCGCTCTTCAGAACTCTTATCAAGACTTTATAAGTCCCCGTCTTGGTG
>JAABSF010000364.1 GCA_011390535.1 Deltaproteobacteria bacterium
CGTATTGATGGTATGTATAAAATGATCTTCGACCTCTTGGATCTTACCAGAATCGAGTCGGGGCAAAAAAAGCGCAGTTTATCAAAGGTAGATCTTTGTGAGACGGCTCGCACCGCTGTGGAAACCGCCGAGCCGTCTGCTCGAGAGCGAGAGATCGATATCCATTTACATTTCAAAGATCCTGTTTTCATAGTTGGAGACAGCGGAGAGCTGGAGATAATTTTTAACAATCTGGTGTCTAATGCGGTAAAATACAATCGTGACGGGGGCCGTGTGGATGTCAAAATAGAAGACAGCGAAGAAACTGCAACCATATCTGTCTCAGACACCGGTATCGGGATGACTCAAAAAGAGGTGGACCGGCTTTTCAATGAGTTCGTCAGAATCAAAAACAAGAAAACTCAGAACATAGCAGGGAGCGGACTTGGCCTGTCCATTGTTAAAAAACTAGCAAAGCTCTATAACGGCACGGTATCGGCCGAGAGCCGCCCCGATGAAGGCTCCACCTTTACAGTGACCTTACAAAAAGATTCGGTGGCACCGGAAAGTGCCGGCTCCGAAAGCTCCTGAGGGAAACAGAAGAGGTGACCGGCTTGAGCTTCGGACACAAAGAGATAGAACAGTGGCTTAAAGAGAGCGATGAAAAGAAGCTTCAACAGCTCCGGCGCCTGGCCGACAATATGCGACGCAAACATGTGGGCGATGAGGTTCACCTTAGAGGGCTGCTGGAGATCTCAAACCATTGCAAAAGCCTCTGCGCTTACTGCGGAATCAATCGTAGAAATGTCTCCCTTAAACGTTACCGAATGAACGAGGAAGAGATTCTCAAAGGTGCGACGGTGGCGCACTCGTTGGGTTATGGAACCGTGGTGCTGCAGTCGGGATTGGATAGAGACATCACCAAGGATTCAATGGCTCGCACCATTAAGCTGATCAAAGAGAGGACCTCTATGGCTGTGACCCTGAGCCTTGGCGAGCGTTCTCCGGATGAGTTGGCGTTGTGGAGGAAAAACGGAGCTGATCGTTATCTTTTAAGGTTCGAGACCTCGAACCCGCAATTATATAGAAAAATCCACCCCCCGGTCGAAGAAATGTCTGCAAACCGGCTACAGCTCCTTAAAGAACTGAAGAGCTTGGGTTATGAGGTCGGCAGCGGAGTTATGGTAGGAATTCCAGGTCAATCATATGATTCCCTTGCCCGGGATATCTCCCTGTTTCGAGAGCTGGATCTGGACATGATAGGGGTGGGGCCTTACATACCGCACCCTTTAACCTCGTTAGGTAAACATTATAACCACATAAACAAGGTTCAAAAAAATATTCAACTTAAGCCTTCGAGCCTCATGAATTGCAATCGGAAGGGTTTTAATAATGCCCAAGATCAAGTGCCCAACACAACGGAGATGACTCTCAAGGTTCTGGGGTTAACCCGCATTACATGTCCCGATGCCAACCTCCCGACAACAACCGCGCTCAACGTTATCGACCCGGAATCAGGTAGAAGCAATGGACTTTTATGGGGCGGTAATGTCATCATGCCGAATGTCACCCCACATAAATATCGCGTTCTTTACGATATCTATCCGTTCAAGTCCTCATCCACGGCCACGGAAACGGCCACGGAAACGGACACGGAAACGGACACAGAAACGGAAACAATAGAAGAGACTCACGCTGCCGTTGTTAATTGTATCCGCTCCCTGGGCAGGAGAGTGGGTGGCGGGAGAGGGGACTCGGTAAACTGGAAAAAGAGAACAGCCGAAGGGCAAGTCAAAAAGGTTGTGCCATGAGCATTCCAAAAGAAAATCAGTTAAGCAGCGCCGCTCAAGATTTTATCGATGAAAATCGGCTGTCAAAGCTGCTGGTATCCCGTCCGGTGGACAACGGGAGGCTGGAAGAAGTTGTCCAAAAAAGTCTGGATAAACACCCTCTGACTGTAGAAGAGACTGCGGTGCTGCTACAAGCCGACAAACCTCAGCAAGTAGAGCGCATTTTTGAAGGCGCCCGCACACTCAAACGGAATGTCTATGGGAACCGTATCGTAATCTTTGCGCCGCTCTACATCGGGAGCAAATGCATCAACGACTGCCTCTACTGCGCCTTTCGCCGGTCCAACCCGGACGCCGTTCGCCGTACATTATCCAGCGAGGAGCTGAAAGTGCAAGTTGAAGCACTGGAAGATCGGGGGCACAAACGCCTCATCTTGGTGTTCGGAGAGCATCCCGACTATGACGCGCATTTCATAGCCGATACGGTGCGCACTGTTTATGAGACGAAGAAGGGGCACGGTATGATCCGGCGTGTCAATATCAACGCGGCCCCTCTCGACGTGGCAGGTTACAAGGTTGTAAAAGAGGCGGGTATCGGGACCTATCAAATCTTCCATGAGACCTACCACCATGCGACCTACGCTGAATATCATCCTCTCAACACCAGAAAGGCCGACTATCTTTACCGCCTCGATGGACTGAATCGCGCGATGGAAGGCGGTATTGACGACGTAGGCATAGGCTCCCTTTTTGGACTTTATGACTGGAGGTTCGAGGTTTTGGGGCTGGTGTCTCACGCGCTCCATCTGCAAAAACACTACGGAGTTGGGCCACACACTATCAGCTTTCCCAGATTAAGGCCGGCCAGCAGGTTTAAGCTTAACGAGAGATACCTCGTCGGAGACCATGACTTCAAACGTATTATCGCGATATTGAGGCTGGCGGTCCCCTACACCGGCCTGATTCTGACCGCACGTGAGCGCCCGGAGTTGCGACGTGAAGTAATGGCTTTCGGGGTATCACAGATCGACGCCGGGAGCCGCATCGAATTGGGCGGTTACACCGAAGCGGGTGACACACAGGTCCTTGAACGTGAGCAGTTTTCACTTTCAGACATACGCCCACTAGATGAAGTGATGAATGAACTTTTAAGAGACGGTTATATTCCAAGCTTCTGCACCGCGTGTTATCGCTTGGGACGCACCGGAGAGCACTTCATGGAATTTGCAATCCCGGGCTTCATAAAAAAGTACTGCACTCCCAACGCGCTCACCACTCTTATGGAATACCTCGTGGATTACGGTTCTCCGGAAACTCGAAAAGAAGGAGCGCAACTGATTGAAAGAGAGCTGGCTAAGATGAAAGATGGGCAATTGAAACAAAAACTTATGGAGCGTCTTGAAAGCATCCGAACCTCCGATAAAAGAGACCTCTATTTTTAATGCTCACGAAAACGTCCACCAATTTAGGATTGAAAACACATGAGAAAGACACCCTACGGTTTAAGACTTCACATTGCTCTCTTCGGCAGACGTAATGTAGGAAAGAGCTCTGTTCTGAACGCCATGACGCGCCAGAACGTCTCCATTGTCTCCAATGTCGCAGGGACCACCACTGATCCGGTTGAAAAACCCATGGAGCTGCTGCCCATAGGCCCGGTGCTCTTCATAGACACAGGAGGAATCGACGATCTGGGCGACCTTGGAAAACAGAGAGTAGAGAAGACCCGCAAAGTATTCGAAAGAGCGGATGTCGGTGTGATTGTAGCAGTGGGTAACGAATGGGGGACCTTTGAGACAGAGCTCTTGCGTGAACTTAAAGAACGGGAGATTCCTACAATTGTGGTTTTCAACAAAGTGGACTTGGTCCGCCCGGATGAAACCCTGTGCCGGGAACTGTCCCAAAAGCAGATTCCCTGTGTTTTTACCGTCGCAACAAGTCGAAAAGGCATTTTGGAGCTCCGCGAAGCCTTGATTAAGGCGGCACCTGCCGAGATCATCAACACCCCGTCGATTTTGGGAGACATCCTTCCTGCAGGCGAGTTGGCGGTGCTGGTGGTCCCCATTGATTTAGAGGCACCCAAAGGCAGACTCATCTTGC
Organism: Deltaproteobacteria bacterium; assembly: GCA_011390535.1. Taxonomy (GTDB): domain Bacteria; phylum Myxococcota_A; class Polyangia; order HGW-17; family SLPX01; genus SLPX01. The sequence goes on from JAABSF010000364.1 coordinate 3,870, forward strand.
CTCAAGTTCAGACAATCCGCGACATCCTGGACAACGACGCATATTGCCTGATGGTTAAAGATC
>JAABSF010000365.1 GCA_011390535.1 Deltaproteobacteria bacterium
CCCTAAAATAATGCAGTTTACGACGATAAGAGGAATAAACAACCCGAGGTTACGATGCAGGTTGTACAGAGCGGCCTCCAGTATCATGTCGACCAGGGTGACAAAAGTCGCGATAATTACGATGAAGCAAGGGATTCTGACCTTCTTTGGGATGATGCTTCGAATCAGTGACACCACAATATTGGACCCCAGTAAAACCGTGGTCATAGCCAACCCCATGCCCAGGCCATCGTAAGCGCTGGATGTCACCGCAAGAGCGGGACACAAACCCAACAGCAATACTAAAACCGGGTTTTCTTTCCACAATCCTTTGATGAATTCATTCGATGCTTTACTCATCTCGAAACATTTCCTCTTTTTTTGAGTTGAAAACCGCCAGGGCTCGCTGAACCGCCTCGGTGACTGCGCGCGTAGAAATGGTCGCCCCACTTATCACATCTACAAACCCTCCCGGGTCGTCTTTACGAACCGCCCATTTCCGGCAATCACCTTGGTGCCCACAGCTCTGGGTTCCCTTGGAAAGGTTCCTGCCTACGAAATTCTGATCAGCGAAGCTGCGCAGAAAAGCATCTCCAGTGATTTGGGCGCCCAGTCCCGGCGTCTCGCTATGGTTCAAAATTGAGACACCCACAACCTTATCTTTTGGAGATGTTACTATGCGCCCCTCTTGAGAGACCCCCACGAGAACTTCTATCACACCACTGTATGGTGGGTTCTTGTTTTTCTCTGTGTCCACGCTGTATGCAACGGCGACAACTTCCCCACCTTTTAAACACCTATAAACGGTTATCTTCTCTCCACCGGGCCCGGTTATTTTCACTGTTTCTTTTCCCGGATCATTGTCACACTCGGGGAGCACTTTGTTCACTGAAGCCAACTTGAAACGATATCTCGCTCTTTCTATGGGCTTTTTTGTAAGCTCATTCACTCCGGCCAAAGCAGCCGCTGCCACTGCACAAACCATTGTTAAGACCAGAACAAGTCTCAAAGGAGATTCTCTCTTTGCTCGTGCATCTTTCTTCTTGCCGAGTGCTTCGGATGACGGTGATCCAGATAACGGTGTTCCAGATAACGATGTTCCAGATAACGATGTTCCAGATGGCGTTGATGTTTGCTTTGACGAGCTCTCTACCTTTTCTTTTTGCTTCTCACTTTGAATGCTCATCACTAGTTGCCTCCTTGCTGCGCACCGGCCCATCGCTTTAGCCCGTATTTTTTCGGACGGGTAAATCTATCTATCAAGGGCGTCGCAGCGTTCATGAGCAAAATGGAAAAGCTGACTCCTTCGGGGTAACCACCCCAGAGTCGAATCAACATGGTCAAAAGACCCAACCCCAAACCAAATAACAGCTTACCTTTGGGGTAGACAGGGGAAGTCACATAGTCTGTCGCCATGAAGAACGCTCCTATCATCAACCCTCCTGTAAACCAATGGAACAGGGGCCCGGCGTACCGCCCCGGGTCAATCATATGAGTAACAGAGGCGATCAATGCGACTGTGAAGAGATAAGCCAACGGTATGTGCCAGGTTATATAACCCATTAACAACAAAACGAGCCCCCCCAATAACAGCGCCAGGGCGGAGATCTCCCCTATGCACCCAGGTTGATTCCCCAAAAATAGATCCATGTAGTTTATGTGAGAAAGTGATCCTTTCTTATAATCATTTTTTACCGCAGGTAAGGGCGTTGCCCCGGTGACCACATCTATTTTCTCTGCGTTTGCGCTGTCTTGTTTCAACACTCTCCCACCGCTGTCTTTCCACGTTGTCCTTGAGCCGAAGTACTGCACAGGCGGCCCCCCTTCCCTCACCTGCTGATTCGTAAGCGGCCATGTGGTTAAAGCTACGGGAAAAGAGATAAGCAGAAAAACCCTGGCGGTAATGGCGGGGTTGAAAGGATTGTGCCCCAGACCGCCAAAAACGGCCTTGGCAATCCCCACGGCCACAAGCGAACCGACAAGGCAAACGTAGATGGGACATCCCGCCGGAAGATTCAAGCCTAAGAGCAACCCTGTCAAAGCGGCTGAGCCGTCGGAAACAGTAACCTCTTTTTTGAAAAGCCTCTGAATCACAGCCTCAAAGATAATCGCTGAGCCGACACAGGTAGCCAACACCACAGCCGCATCCATGCCGAAACGATAGACGCCCACCGCAGTGGCCGGCAAGAGACACACAAACACCGTCCACATAATCTTGGGGACCGTCTCAGTGCCGTGAACATGGGGTGAAGTAGAAGAGACGAGCAACGGAGGGGCTTCAGCAACACTAATTTTCGACTCTTTATCCTCTCCCACCTTTTCCTGCCTTACCTTTTTCGCTCTTACCTTTTCCTCACTCGCCTTTTCGTCACTCACACTTTCGCGCTTCGCGTTCTCACCACTTCTAACAACCCCTTCTTCGGCCCTGCCCGGATCGTCTATAGCAACACCGGTGGTTTTTTCAGTTGTCTTTTCAGACATAAAAGTCTCCTGAGTCTACTTTTTCGACCTCTTCTCATGAACTTTCGCTCTTGCCGTCCTAATAAAATGAATCAGCGGTCTGAAGGCGGGACACACGTAGGTGCAACATCCACACTCCATACAATCCATTAGATCCCTATCTTCCGCTTCCTCCCACAACCTCTTTTCAGCATAGTTCCCCAATTCGTTCGGGATAAGCCTCATGGGACAAGCCCGAACGCAATTACCACAGCGAATGCACGGCCCATAACCCTGATCTAAAACCTCATCTCTGGGTTGGACCAAAACGCCTCCCACACTCTTTAAGACAGGGACGCTCAAATCATGAATCGCCACCCCCATCATCGGCCCACCTAAAATTACCTTTCCAGGCTCTCGTGAAAAACCTCCACACTGATCCAATAAATGAGAAATCGATGTCCCAAGTCGCACGCGCAAATTTGCCGGGGTCTGAACCCCATGCCCTGTAACCGTAGTAATTCTCGTAATGAGGGGACGCCCTTCATAGACAGCGTCGCAGATGGCACCGCAGGTATTAACATTAAAAACCATAACGCCACAATCCATGGGCAACCCACCCGCAGGCACCTCTCTGCCAAAAACCGCTTGAATAAGCTGCTTTTCGCCACCCTGAGGGTACTTCACCTCGAGAGGCTGAACACGAAATCCTGGAAAAGATTCACATTCCTTTGAGATAGCCTCTATGGCCTCCGGCTTGTTTGTCTCGATACAAACGACCCCCTCACGCAAACCCAAAATATACGCAGCAATCTGCATGCCCTTCAAGACACGGTTAGGCATTTCTCTCATGACCCTGTCATCTGCTGTGAGATAAGGCTCACACTCAGTGCCGTTAAACAAAACCGTGTCGATAGGCTTATCGGGTGGAGGTGACAACTTTACATGAGTGGGAAAAGCGGCGCCCCCCATCCCTACCAAACCAGCATCTTTAACCCTCTCTTTCAGAATTTTTGGATCTTCATCCAGCGGGTTTTCGATCGGCTCCATAAACTCACGCTCATCTTCTCCATCCGGCTCTACGATAATGGAGGGCAATTCCATGCCGAGAGGGTGCGGCGCTCTATCAACAGATATCACACGGCCCGACACACTGGAGTGCACCGGCGCGGAGACGAAACCCGCTGCCTCTCCTACAAGTTGTCCCATTTTGACTTTATCGCCCTTTTTAACTAACGGACGACAAGGAGCCCCCACATGCTGGGTCATCTGAATAACAATCCGCTCGGGCACGGTTGACTCCCGAATAGTCCGCGAGGCGACAGGCTCCTTTTCATAGTCAGGGTGAATACCTCCCGGAAAGGTAACCGATCTCATATATGAGCCTCCTCTTTCTCAGCGCTCTCCATGCCAACAGTTTTTTTCTTATCGCTCTTATCGTTCTGATCGCTTTTATCGTTCTGATCGCTCTTATCGTTCTGATCGCTTTTATCGTTCTTATCGCTCTTATCG
>JAABSF010000366.1 GCA_011390535.1 Deltaproteobacteria bacterium
AAGAGTTCAAAGAAGAAAAAGAGAAAGAAGAGAACCTCCGGGAGTAGCTCGTCTTCGGGGGGTGGCGGGAGCCTTATGGGGATGAGAGGTGGCTTCAAGGGGGCGGTGGGCAGCGTGACCGGGAAAAAGCCCAGGACAAAGAAGGGTGCGATGATATCTAACGTCATATGGACGATTTTGACTCTGGCAGCTTTGGCTTTTGTGGCTTACAGGGTCTATGGTTGGATGAAGTGAAGTGAGTTTAGTAGAGAGCTTGTACCTAAGGGGATTTCGGGGTTTTTGATGGTAAAAAAACGGAAGAAAAAGGCAGGAGGGAAATCTGCGGGCGGAAAATCCGCCCATGCGAAATACGCCGGGGGGAGTGCCGCCGGTGGAACAAAAAAGCTTATTCCAGGAACATCCTATCCATTGGATGCGATGATTGTAGGTGGGTGCATATTTCTTATGGGGATAGGGTATTTCTACTGGTCCATGCCCTGGAGAGGGCTGGTTTTGATGGTGGTTTCTATTTTGTGTGCACTTGCCGGGTTTAGGGGGAGAGACTCAAGGCAAAAGGGTAGTGGTGGTGGTAGTGGCGGAAGAGGAGGCAGTAGCTCCAGTAAAGATGCTAAACACAAGAGAGGTTTAAGCTCTAGCAATGATGAACGCGTCGGAGCAGGCACCTGACAACCTCTGAATAGGTGCTCTAACGTATTAGGAGATGAAAGGTTTGTTATATTTGTTGCCTGCCTGAGGGTCGGACGGTAGAGCGGAGACCAGCGTGAGCAATCAGAGATGGTATAAGAGATGGTATAAGAGATGTTATCAGAGATGGAATTGGAGATAAACAGTGTAAAAAGCATGTTTTCGGCTCGTTTGAAAGGATGCGTTTTTGTCTCTGTTGTTTCTGTGATGATCTGTGGTGCATTAACGGCTCGAACGTCGGCCGCTCGGACGAGGGAAAAACGGGACTACGAGCGGCAGGTTAAGAAGATGAGAGAGCGGCTGAAGGAGAAGCAGCGGAAGGAGAGAGAGGAGACGAGCCTGAAGATGGTGGAGGAGCTGCGCCGGCTTGGGTTTAGAGCAAAGTCCAAGGAACCTCGGGATCAAAAGGATAAGGAAAAGTGGTTAAAGAAGCTTCGTTCGGCTGTGGTTCAAGAGCGGGCGGAGGCCGCATGGTGGGTGGGCATTAAACGAGTGGATGAGGCGACCTTAACTTTGATTCGGCTTCTCAAGGATAAGGATGAGTGGGTTAGAAGCCACGCGGTGTTTGCACTCGGAAGGTTGGGGGTGAAGCACATGGGGCCCAGGTTTTACGTAATGCTCGAAAGGGATGAGTCCATTGAGGTGAAAGGGAGAGCTGCAGAAGCTTTGGGACGGTTTGATTACCGAAGGGCGTTGCCGTTGCTTCTGGATGCTTTGCAGTCCCGTGATGCGAGGTTGAAAATTGGGGCGCTGGAAGGGTTGAGTTGGATGAAAGGTGACAAACCACGCAAAGCTGTGCTTTCATTTTCTCGCGACGAAGATCCTCTTGTTCGAATGAAAGTCGCGACGGCGCTTGGCCGCATGAGTAAAGATTCGGTCAAGTCCACGTTGCTTCAGCTTTTAAATGACTCCAACAGCAATGTTGTAGCTGCGGCGGTGAGGTCTTCAGAGAAGCTGAATGTTCATGAGGCTGTTCCTCGTTTGAAGCAATTGCTGAACTCTGAGAATGAAGAGGTGGTGTCGGCCTCTGTAAGTGCGCTGGTTAGTTTAGGGGCGGTTGGCTCGCTGAAGGAGTTGAGAGAGCTATTGTTTAGATCCAAAGGGCTGGTGGGGGCCGAGGTTGCTCTCGCGTTGGCGCGACTTGGTGGGGATTTGCCGGTTTCGGAGCTGAAGGGCCTCTTAGGTTCGGATGACAACCGTGTTTTGATTCGTGCGGTTAGAGCGGCCGGTTTGGGTGGGGTCCGATGGACGGAGGGGTTTATGCGAGAGCTCTGCAAGAATCCTCACCCTCCTATTCGCAGGGAGGCGGCGCTGGCGTTGGGACGCTTGGAGGCTTATGAGAGCATTCCGGTGTTGATGGAGCTTATTAAAGATCCGAACGACCAGGTGAGAGTTTCAGCCATAGCATCGCTGAGCCGTCTCGGAGGGACCAGAACTTTGCCGGCATGTGCGATTCTCCTGAAAGATAGTAATCCCCTTGTGGCAGCCGCAGCGGCTCGTTGTGTTGCGATGCTGGCGGGGCGCGATTGGGATTTGGCATCTTCAACTGGTAAAAGGCTTGCCCAGATGCTTCGCTTGGATGCAGAACCCATGGTGGCGTCTGCTGTAGCTGCCGCCCTGGGCAGCATAGGTGTGAAGGGCAACCGAAAAGGTTTTATCCGCTTGATGCGGCTTACACTTCATAAAGAGGCTGAGTGTCGAGCCGCAGCGGCTCACGCCCTTGGGCGACTCGGCTCCGACACCTGGCGGCAGAGCATACCGGCGATTAAGAGGTTGCTCGAACGGGATCCGTCTACTCAAGTTCGTTTGGCTGCCGCCATGGGATCGGCTAAAATGGGGCTGAGAGATCTTTTTCCGGTTATTAGGGGGATCTACGAGAGGCGGAAAAAAGATGGTGATGAAGCCGAAAAGTTTAAAGCCGCCCTGGCCCTGGCATTATTCAAGCGTGAATGGATCATCAAGGCTGAAGAGCTTTTCATAGGGTTTGTAAATAAAAGGCCAAACACTTTGAAAAAGATGCAGGTGATAAGATTAGTGGGAGAGTTCAATGAGCCTTGGGTCGAAAAGCTATTGAGAGCTGCGAAGGAATCGCCGAATCCGTTGGTTAGAGCAGAGGTGCGGAGGGTTTTAGGCGAAAAACCGCCGGCCGTGAAAGTAGTCTTTAAGGTTGAAAAAACTCCGGATAAAGAGAAAAGTATTGTCGATGGAGGGGTCACCTCAAAGGTGAGGCAAACAAAGGAAGATTCGGAAAGAGAAGAATATTCAGGGCCGTTTCCCATGAACCAAGAGAAAGAAGAGCACTCGCGGGGCGGGTGTTTTGGTTGCGGCTGTGCTGTTGTAGGCCCGAGGGGCGGATGCGGTTATAATGGTTTGATTATAGCCTTTCTGCTTTTTTCTCTTCTTGTGCTTTCAAAAAGGGATATGATCCTTCCATCATAGTGACATGCAGGTTATTATGTTGGATGTGCTTTTGTAATTGTGTTTTGGTTTCGGTGACATTTCCGAACAGGTGTATAGTTGAATACCAATCCGAAAACTTCAAAAGAGGAGCCTAAGGGCACTAAAGACAAGGCTTTGCGTTTGAAAGGGTCTTCATCGAACAATGAGGCGACCGGTCCCGGTTCATCAAGGAAAGTTTCCAGTAAGGAAGAGCAGACGGGTAAGTCTGAAACAAAGAAAAGCAAAACAGAAAAACAAAAGCAGAGCACTGAAGAGAAGAAGCCTGTCTTGAGTCGTCTAGGGGAGCTGTCGGTGAAGACTGAAAAGCAGGGAGCTGAGGTGAGCAAGGGGGTGGAGGCTGAGAGTGAGAGAAAAGACAAAAACAGAGGTAAGGTGAAAGGGGCCGGTGATGCACCGGGGACCGGCAAAAAGGACGAGGAAGTTAAAAAGGCGAGAGAGGACAAAAAGACGGGGGACGTTAAAAAGACTCCAGAAGGCAAAAAGACTGGAGAAGACAAAAAGGTTGGGGAAGCTGAAAAGACTGGAGAAGACAAAAAGGTTGGGGAAGCTGAAAAGACTGGAGAGGGCAAAAAGACTGGGGACGCTGAAAAGACTGGGGACGCTAAAAAGACTGGAGAAGACAAAAAGGTTGGGGAAGCTGAAAAGACTGGAGAGGGCAAAAAGACTGGGGACGCCAAAAAGACTGGAGAGGGCAAAAAGACTGGGGACGCTGAAAAGACTCTAGAAGGCAAAAAGGCGAGAGAAGCCAAAAAGAGCCGGGCCGTGAGG
>JAABSF010000367.1 GCA_011390535.1 Deltaproteobacteria bacterium
AAAGTTCAAGGTTTACACCGCCCTGGTTTTCTCGGAATCTGAAAAGGAGTCTGGGCGAACCTCCGAAGGTAGTGAAAAGTGATAATAATAATCTGCGCAGTTTTGCTAACCGGTTTTTTGCCGGGTTGTTCTGCTAAATCACAAAGAGGGGTCGAGTCTTCACATTCGGCGGGTGGATCTGTTGATGGCTCTCGCGGTGAAAATTCCGGATATCAAGTGTTTGACACTGAGTCCGATGAAGATGAAAAAGGTGGTGGTGC
>JAABSF010000368.1 GCA_011390535.1 Deltaproteobacteria bacterium
GCCGTTGGAGTGTTTTGTCCCGTGAGGTGATCCGGCACTATCTGGATAGGGGGCCGGCTGCGCTGCTGGGGGAGCTGGACTTGAGCCGGTATCCGGAGTCCAGAGAGGAAGATTTCCAGGGCTGGACGATTAATGTTGTGAGAGATCCATGTGTTGGTGTAGCTCTGAAGAGGGGTGATGTGTTAAAGAGAGTGAATGGACGCGCGATTCGAACTCCATCTCACCTGTGGAATATCTGGCGCAGTTTATCAGTGGCGGATGAGTTGCGTCTGGAGATATTGAGAGGTGGAGACGAGCGGGAACTTGTTTTTCCGATTTCCGATTCGTCCAAATAAAAAAAATAGTGTAAGAGTGTAAGGACTGAAACCGGTCGCGCGTTGGGGGTTATAAGAACGGTTGATTATATTTACTCACCTTCACTAAGAGGAGGCATGAAAAAATGGATATAGTTTCAAGAAAGTTTTCTGATTTGAGTTCCC
>JAABSF010000369.1 GCA_011390535.1 Deltaproteobacteria bacterium
CCATGGAGGGGCGGCGAAAGAGTCTTTTTCCATGGGGGCTCTCCGGGGTATCTCATCCGGCTGTAGATTGACTTCAGGTTTTATGGGTTTCTTGTTGGCCCTTTTATTCCTTCCCATGGGGATCGGGTGTGCCCCCGCAAAGAGCCAAAGGTCTTCCCATACGGGAAGGGTGGAGAGGGCTGCTTCTGCCGGAGGAAGTAGCTATTCTTTAGGTTCTACTGATGAAGCAGAAGAGGCAAGTGAACCAATGAGTACGGCGCCTGGGGTTGCCACAACAGATTCCGTGAGTGCTCCGGCACCTTCGGCTAAAAGGTCGTCCCGTGGCCGGCGGAGAGAAAGAAGGATTTCGCAATCCAGGAGATCGGGGCGTGGTCAAAGAGGCGGCGCGAAAGAGGATGTTGCTAAGAAGACGGACTCATCAACTTCGGACACAGGAGAAGCTCTTGCCAAGGATCAAGAGGAGACGAACACCGGCGACGGTGGCGAAAAAGAATCGACGACCCACCGAAGGATGATAATTTACAAGGCCAGGTTGAAAGTTTCAGTGGCCGATGTGGATAAGAGCATAGATAAGGCCAAGGCGATGGTTGAATCCATGGGGGGATATATGAAGTCAAGATCGGGGGAAGAGTTGGTCGTCAGGGTTCCTGTTACTCGATTCGAACAATACATCGAATCTCTGTCGAAGCTGGGAGAGATTTTCAGGAGGAGAATATCCAGTCAAGACGTGACTCGTGAATACACTGATATCGCCATTCGGTTGAAATCCGCAAAGGTTGTGCTGAAACGTCTTCAGGAACTCTTGGCGAAAGCAAAGAATGTAAAAGAGGCTATGGAGGTGGAAAAAGAGATCGGGCGGGTTGTAGAGTCTATTGAGCGGATGAAAGGACAGCTCCGGTATTTAGAGCAACACGCCGCTTTGTCCACAATAACGATCAGGTTTGTGTCGCCTACGAAGCGCTACAATAATCGACGACCCACAAAAGCGAGGCGAAGCCCGTTTCCATGGATTCGGAAGCTGGGCCTGAGGCACCTTGTTAATGTCAGATGATCGCGCTTAGGGTTGACTCAAAGGAGTTCTATTATGAAAAAATCAGGATTTAAGCTAAAAAAGAGTGAAAATATGCGAAATAGCCGATTAACGATGCAGGTTTTGTTTGTCATATCCGGAGTGCTTTTAATGGGTTCAGGAGTGTTCGGCTGTAGAACATTTAAACTGAAGCCGCCCGAGGGTTTTGTTCGTTATAAAAGAACCAGTAGGTATTATAGAGCCGTCTCTCCGGATAACGCCGCGATAGTAGTTCGTTCTTGGGAAAACAAACAAAAGGGTGATCTGGGCTTTTGGGTGGAGACGGTGAAAAGGGATTTTATCAAAGTTAGAGGTTATAAATTCGTGAAAGATGGAGAGGCCAAAGCCGGCACAGGGGAGAAGGGGAAAAGAATGTGGTTCGAGTCTTCATACCGGGGACGGATGTTTTCTTATCAGATCTCTCTCTTCGCAACAAAAGACAAGATCTATGCGGTCGAGGCGAGTGTAGAGAAAGAGAACCTGAAAAAGCACGAAAAGGCGTTCGATGCAGCGGTACAAAAATTGAAAATACTCTAGTATTTGGCGTGCTTCAGCGTTGTCTGGTTAAACTTAAGAGCAGTGAAGCCATCCTGTCAAATGGTTGCCATTCCCAGCCATCGTCCCCTTTGAATCCATATCTTTTTGCCCCCCTCGAATTGTGTTGACCGGTAGGCGCTGATTTGCTACCTATGCCCCTCTAGAACGTCGATCAATTTGGCCCGGCTGAGACACAGAAGGTTTTCGTTGGGTAGTCGGTGTGGCTCCATGCAGGAATGATGCGAGATATTTTGGGTCATATTCGATAAGCAATATGCCGTAGTTGATTGAGAGAGAGTGTGTGTGATGGGAGGTTGAGCTGTTTGTATTCCAGCAAGAAACCGAGCCCATATCATTCTGGTGTTTGTGTGTTCCGGATTGTTGAGCTGGTGAAAGAGCCGGCCTTCGTAGCGATTTGATCTTGTTGAAGGAAGATCATCGCCACGGTTTTTTGTTTGGTAATTAGAGTAATTGGCAATTATTGAAACTGCTCGAATAGGAGGAACTCACGTGAGCTCCGATAGTTTGATTAAAAAGTTTTTTTTGTCGGCGGTATTCTCGCTGGCGTTCATGGTTCCACAGTATGTAAATGCCCAAGAAGATACAGCGGGTTTTGATGAAGGTGCCACCACCGCTCAAGAAGGTGGTGGGGGCGAAACTGGTGAGCCCGCGGGTGAGGGTGTTGGTTTTGGAGAACCCGAAAAGAGAGAGGCTGCCGGTGGGCCTGGAAGCACTGGTGCCACAAAGGGGCCGGGAAGTTCCGGGGCTAAAAAGGGTCCGGGTGGGACGGAGGTGGCCGACGAAGGTGATGAGGGCGCAAAAGAAGGTAAGAAGAAAAAGCCCGCAGGTTGTTTTGGTGCCGGTAATTACAGCAGCCTGATTTTTCTTGGGCTGATGTTTGCCGTCTTTTATTTTCTGTTGATCCGACCGCAGCAGAAAAAGCAAAAAGAGCACCAGGAAATGCTCAGCAGCTTAAAGGTTGGCGACAGAGTTTTGACCACAGGCGGAATACTTGGCAGGATTACGGGGTTTTCAGACCACTATGCTGTTCTTGAGATTCAAGAGAAAGTGCGGATAAAAGTTTTGAGAAGCTCTCTTTCCGGCAAAGCAGGTACTCCGGAGAAATCAGACAATAAATGAGCTAACGAAGGCGAGCCTCTTTTTTTCCTTAAATCAGAGGTTCGCAGCGAATTTGATATGTAAAAATCGGTGTGATGACCGTTTTGTAGTTACTGCTAAGAGACTGTATTGAGTTAAATTTGTTTCATTCTAAGTCGCTACAAAAGCCGGTTTGATTCAGAACGCGGGCGGAATGCTTTTGAGGTGCCCGTGAATCGCATTAGGTGATAGGCCATGCAGAAAAAATGGTATTTAAAGGCGGTAGGTATTTTGCTCCTTTTGGGTTTCGCCCTTTACAATCTTTTACCTACCATTATGCAGGAAAACGCGTCCAAATTGCCAAAATGGTGGACGAAGAATACAGTGCTTCTTGGGTTGGACTTGGCGGGTGGTCTGTATCTCGAGTACTACGTTGATATTG
>JAABSF010000370.1 GCA_011390535.1 Deltaproteobacteria bacterium
TTTTTTCTGCAGTCTCTTCGCTCATGGGCAGCCATTTACCTTTCTGTTTTTCACGCTACAGCTCCGTCTCCCCCTTTGAACCACCGCCGCAGTATACACCAACCCGCTCCCAGGACAAATGATAGGCTGAGAGCTAACACAAAAACAAGATACTCATTTTTGAGTCGACCCTACACATGCACAATCATTACCGATATCACTTCTAATGATACGCTACACCCACACAATCATCACTGAAATCACTTCCTGGATCGTATCAACCTAAAGTAGCGCTTGATATGATATCGATATCCTGCAGGAATATCTTCTTCTTGAAGCACTTCTTTTTGCAACTTTCTATACCTAACGTAAAGCTTTCTATAGCCTGAAGTGTTAAAGCCCTTTTCAGCGGAACCCGTCACCACCTGGTCATCTGAAGGCCCCTTTCCTTCTTCTCCTTTGACAAATTTCTCATGCCGGGTGGAATCCATGGATGTCTCGCGGCCTTTCGGGTCGCCCCCTGGAGTGGTACCCCACTTCTTCCCTCCTTCGCCGGCCCCATCTTTTCCGCCCTTGGAATCGCCCTTACCCTTACTTAAACCTTGCCCTTTCCCTTGACCACTTCCCGGCTTCAAGCCTAACCTCCCCGGACCTTTCCCGCCCTTGCCGCCCTTGCCGTCCTTGCACTGCCCACCACCGGGTTTTCCGCTGCGCCCGGGTTTGCGCCCACGCGCTCGATCCAGAAAATCATTCAGCTTCCCTTTGCCTCCACGTTTCTGTTGTGCGCGCATCCTCTTCAAAAGCTCCCTCAGGTCTTTGAGGCTCATCCTGCCGCTCTGCCTGGCCCCGCTCCTGGCAGCCTGATTGCGATATTTGCTCATCTCCTTCATGAGCTTTTTCATCTCAGCCTGCATCTCCTTGCTCATCTTTTGCTGTCCGGCCTTCTCCATTTGCTTTTTCAGAGACTGGACCATCCTCTTTTGCTGTTGGACCTTCTTCCTCTGTTGATCAATCTGCCGCTTTTTTTCCTTCAGTTTATTAATCTTTTTTTGCGTCTGTTGATCTTTCGCGCCTTTCTTCTGTTGCTCGAGTCGTTTTATCTTATTATCCAGCTTGTTCGCCTCTTTCCTGAGTTGGCGGGACTGACGATCAAGGCTCTCAGCAAGCTGTCTGGCTTCTTTATCTTTTTTGAGTTTCTCCGCCGCCTTTTCAAAAGCTTTCTTTAGCTGCCTCTCCTGCCTTTTGGTCAGCTTTTTTTCTTCCATTTTCTTTACGAGCTTCTCCAGCTCCTTGCGGGCCTTCTCCATTTCCCCTTTTTTCAGAGCTTCACCGAAATCCTTGGAAATTTTGTTCTTCAAAAACGGCTCCGCCGCTTTTTTAAAAACATCTTTCATCTTCTCGAAGTTTCTTAAAAGATCTTCCTCGCCCTTGAAATACTTGTTCATCAATTTCGAGTATTCCTTCAAGAAATCCCGGCGAGGCAACTTCCCCTTCTTCATCTCTTCTATTAGGTCGGCCTGTTTTTTTAAAAATTCTTTCAACTCTTTGTCGTCGAGCTCTTCCGCTCTCTTTTTCAGATCATCGATAAGATCCTTGTGCTCGTTCAAACGCGCTGAGTCCACCTTCAGCATCGGGATCTCCTCTTTTGTAGGAGGAGCGATCATCGCCCGAGCCTTACCTAACGGTATATCCACCATCACAAAACCAACCAGAAACAGCAACAAGATGGCCGTTGGTCCTGCGTCGCGAGGCACCTTAAAAGGCGCCGCTTTTCTCTCTGACGCCTGAGAGAGCACTTTTTTCGCCCGCCGGATCTCCATCTCCATGAACGCCCGCTGCATGGGGTCAGCGTTTTCCTTTGCTTTATAAAACTCAATGGCCGAGCCCAACGCATCATTCAACCCACAAGTCTCATCCAAACGCGAAGCCACCGCTGAAGCCGGAGTCTTCGTGCTCAACCCCCAGACCACCCCGGCGAAAAGCCAACTCCCCGCTAACACCAAAAACACCCACATATCTGAAGCCCCGAGGGCATAAGTCTTGTAATAATAAAGCCCAATCAAAAGGGTAACCACCGCGAGCATGGTAGTTGTGGTCACCCTCTCGATCACCGCTTGAAGCTTCATCCGCCAGGCTGTCTTTCTCAATATTTTGTCGAATTCAGGGATTCTCTGCATCAATACCTCCAAGCGCCGAAACGCTGACGAAAATCACAACCAAAACTTCGCCGTCACAAAACAAAACAGAACACAATATATTCTGACGCCTGAAATCATCCAAAGTTCTCTCTGAAAGAGTAGCTGAAACAAGCCGCCCTGTCGAGCCCAGGCCGATCGCGAAGCAGAAAAAGAGGTCTTTTATAAAAATCTCCCATGGCAAAGAATAGAAACTCAGCTAAAGTCCTCGTTATGAATACAAATTATTCTTCAAAACGTGGTTCTTCCACCAGTTCTTTGTCCTCAAACACCTCCTCCTCAAACACCTCCTCCTCAAACACCTCCTCCTCAAACACCTCCTCCTCAAACACCTCCTCCTCAACCCTCACCGAAGTGGCCACTTTCGCCGGAGGTTGCTTTTGGGGCATGGAAGAGATCTTGCGGAAAATCCCCGGGGTCCTGCACACCGAAGTGGGGTACACGGGAGGAACAACAGAGTCACCGACATACGAAGAAGTTAAAGCCGGCGACACCGGGCACGCAGAAGCTGTAAAAATAACCTTTGACTCCGATGTATTGAGTTTCGAAGAGTTGCTCGACTTTTTTTTCAGGATGCACAATCCCACAACCCGAAACCGCCAAGGTAATGACTTCGGAACTCAATACAGGTCCGCTATCTTTTATCACTCCCAAGCTCAGAGAGCAGCATCGGAGAGATTCATAGAACAGGTGAACAGATCGGCGAAATTCCCAGTCAAAGTAGTAACCGAGCTAACCGAAGCCGGGCCATTTTGGAAGGCCGAAGATTACCACCAGCGATATTTAGAGAAAAACCCTGGTGGATATACATGCCACTTTCTTAGAGATTGAGACAAAAAAAACTAAACTGCGCACAAGCCCACTATACGCACAACCCCACTATAGATAGAGAAGGCAAAAAAAGCTTTGCCATGCTCTTTTAAAGCAGCTCATAAAAAAGCAAAAAGGTTTTTATGTTCTTCCATTCGCCCTGAACAGGGCACAGACTGTTTTGGAATCGGTTATCTCTCCTTTTTGGGCCATCTCTATGGCCTTTATAAAAGGAATGCGCTCCACTGTGAGGACTTCGTTTTCTTCCAGAGCTTGTTCCGCCTCTTCTAAATCTTTTGCCAGATAGAGGTGAATCTTTTCATCCGAAAAACCGGGTGATGTCCATATCCAACCCAGCGGGACGAGATTGTTTGTCTTTTTCCCGATCTCTTCCACCAGCTCCCGGCGGGCGCAATGGGCAGGGTCTTCGCCATTGTCCAGCTTTCCGGCGGGGACCTCCAAGATAAACCCACCTGTGGCGTAGCGATATTGGCGCACAAGATAGACATTTCCTTGTTTGTCAATTGGAACCATGGCGGCGGCGCCGGGGTGACGGACCATCTCAAGGTTCACCTCAGCGTTGTTGGGCAAGCGTACGCGGTCAACCGAGAGGTTAACCACGCGGCCATCGTGAATTTGCGTTCTCTCCAAAACCTCGGTGGAACCGCTCTCCCATAGAGAGCCATGGGGAGTGGAGGTCTCATTCTGAGATGTATTATCAGCTACCGGGGATGTCCCGGCGACACCCATTTCCCTGTCTTTTTTTTCTTTCATGGATCCTCTTCCTAATCTATTCGAGAGCCGACACCCGTGTCTCTCC
>JAABSF010000371.1 GCA_011390535.1 Deltaproteobacteria bacterium
TCAGACGACACTGGGCGGCGCCCCGTCGCCTGGCCGCTTTCAGCCTTAAAACCGGGAAGCTGCTCTGGGATGAGCGGAAAGCACCGAACATGATGGTCCGCACTTCGCCATGGTCCGTCTCTTATGGGATAAGTTGTACAGAAGAGCAGTGCTTTCTGGCCTACCAGCGGGACAACTCTTGGGTTCACGGACTTGATCTCACAACCGGTGATGCAATCTGGAGAGAAAGGGGCGCCCATGGTGTTGGAGTGGTGGACGAAGGATTCGTTGTCTCACAGGAGACCAAGCTCTCCATAAGAGCCCCCGACACAGGGAGGGAGCTCCGCCACATTGATCTCTCCGACCCAAAAACAGGCGCTTTGCCCAATGGCGTAAAAAGCGCTCTGACCGAAGGGAGCATCGTCCAGGTGCTTGACCAAGGTTATCTCGTAACACGTGAAGACGGTGGAGAGATCCAACTGCTGGACAAAAAAACAGGCAAACTGAAGTGGCGGTTTCGTGAAAAAGGAGAGCTTGGAGACCGCATCCTGAATCTCCCGTTGGCTGACGAAACATTACTCGTACCCGCCGTTTTCCCGGACAAAGAACGTGGCGCCGAGCTAGCCTCATGGCCCATGGATACAAAAAGCACAAAACCTACATGGCGCCTCTCTCTTAACGGTCGTATTCGAGGTTCCGGGCTCAAAGGGAACAAAGAAAACATCCTGCTTCGGGCTGCGGAAAAAGGAGACCGGGACTTTCTGGTCCGAATTGATCGAAAGACAGGAAAAAAGCTCTCACGGGTCCAGATGCCGGGCGTTCGTCATTGTGTACCCGGTCCCCCGAATAAGTATATCTGCCGAACCGGGAATGACATCTCCACATTCGAATCCTCCACAGGTAAGCTTCTCTGGAATAACAACCTCGGCTCCGAGAGCAAGAGAGTCCAGAGTGTTTGGTGGGCAGGACAATGGGTAGCCGCAGAGACAGCCGACAAACTATGGATACTCTCAACGGAAGACGGAAAAAAAGTTACAACATATAAAAAAGAGCTTAAAGAGGCCCGGATAAATGTAAACGCCGTCCTCGCCCCGGCGGGAGACATATTGCCCCTCGTTGTCCGGACCTTTCAAGAATACGAACGACTGGATCGAAGATATCTAGTGGGACTGAACACAAAAACAGGCGAGTCAGCCTACGAGATCCGCCTTGGGATCCCCTCACGCAGCCGCCGGGACAACAGAATCAGCTACAGAGAACGTCGTGTGGGGGTGCCTGTATTATTTGTCGAGCCAACGGAAAAAGAAAAAGAGCCCCGTATTTTCTCGGCCTCGGGAAACACCGTCCGACTAATCAAAGCCGCAGACGGTGAGAAGCTCAAAGAATTCAAAATGCCTGGAGACGACAAACGTTCCACAGCATTAATCTCCGAAAACAACGGCGTAGTTTTGGTGGAGCACGGGGAATTGATGCTGGCAATAGATATAAACAAAGCCTCAATATTGTGGAGAAAGCATGTAGGGAGCCAAGAAGCCATATTGCAAAACGGCGGGGAAGCGCTCTTGAAAGATGATCGAGGAGAGCATCAGATCCTCTCACAAAAAGGTGCGGAACCCCTGCCCAAAGAACTGCTGGAACACCTGGGCTATCGAAGATACGTAGTCGCTTATATGACAGACAAGTTCTTCGTAGTGCGATCCGGCGGAAAGGTTGAATTTTTCCATCGAGAGCGGAAAGAGATCACCGGGAGCCTCGACGGCAATTGGTATTTCTACGGTGACAAAGACAATATGTTGGCCTTGAGGCATGTGCAAAGAAAAGCCGGCGGAGGAACCTTTGTGGGCATTGATATAGAAAAGGGCAAACCCTCTTGGAAAAGAGAACCCGGCGAGAATCCAGAGGTGGACCCTGTCCCCGAGCCTGTGCAAAGAGAGCGCCAGTGGCCCGTGAACTGGGTACGATCCGTTCCCACTCTAAAGACTATAAAAGGCGCTGAAGGCGCTTTTATCATGACGGACTCATCCGGTAAATGTGTCGTCGCACTTGACCCAAAATCCGGAAAACTTCGCTGGACCCTCTGCTTCGGGAAGCTGACCGGCCTCCCTGTTTATGCCAAGGGATACATTTTTCTGGCCGCCCACGGCCCCGCCATAAGAAGAAAAGAGTTAACCCAATCACAAAAAAACAGCACCCATGAGACAAAGCCTGAAGACGACAAAACCAAAGACACCCAAGATTCATCAAAAGACAAAACCGATGAAAAGAAGCCTCCTGAAGGCAGCCAACTCTATGCCGTCAAGGTCTCTACCGGAAAACCCAAACTCGTCTACACGGCCCCACCAGGCTGGGAAGTCTTTCTCGGAACAGCAAAGCCCGATTCCGAAGACCGCCTCCTTATCACCCTGGCTCCTCTAGGCAAAACAACCAAGAAAGAACAACTCGCAGCCCTCTCCCTCTGGGGAAAGAAAGAGTAAGATCGATAGGGTGCATTACGAAGAAGGTAAAAACTTCTATGTGCTGACTCAAAAAAAAGATCGCAGGATTGACCTTACAGGATATATCAAAGTTTAACTTTGAAATTTTCAGCTCAAACAAAATCCCAAACACTAACCATCTCTCCAAGTGTTGTAGATATCGGCCTCATATTGTATAAGTCCAAGCTGATTAATTGTGGAATCGGGCGGACGTTGTTTTTTTATAATTCCATAATCAGTCATAGTCAGTCATGTTGCGAACTTCCCACCGAACCATGACTGTTTTTTTCTATTAGTGGTCTTAGGAGGTTTTTTATGAAGTCATACCGCAAAGAGCTTTGGTTTAATGTTCCCACACGAAGGGGTTTTTTGAATATTACACCGCAAGTGAGAGAGGCTATACTGGAGAGTGGAGTGACTGAAGGGCTTTGCCTTGTAAATTCAATGCATATCACCTCCAGCGTTTTCATTAACGATGATGAGAGCGGGCTCCACGAAGACTATGAAAAATGGCTTGAAAAACTCGCTCCCCATGCCCCCATTAATCAATACAAACACAACAATACAGGGGAAGATAATGGAGACGCTCATTTGAAGCGTCAGGTGATGGGACGGGAGGTTGTAACCGCGATAACCAAGGGTGACTTGGATTTCGGACCATGGGAACAGATTTTTTACGGTGAGTTCGACGGCAAACGTCGTAAAAGGGTCCTAATAAAAATAATCGGAGAATGACTCGTTTATGAATCAGTCCTAAAACCATAAAAAAGAGAAAGAAAAGACAAGAGGTGTCGCCATGAACAAGAGATTGCTCTCAATAATCGGAACCATCACCCTTATCGGGATCGTACTTGTGCTGAAATTCGTAGTTCAGCCCATGATAGAAGTCTATCAGAAAAAAGAGTCGCGCCAAGGGTGGACGGAGGCCAGAGGCGAGCTGAAAGGCCAAATCAAGACAATGACGGCCCAGGCGTTTCTCGGACTGGATCTACCTGCAGCCAACACAACCAAAATGGAAGATTGCATCGTAGATAAAAGCATCAATTATCTCAACACCACCGACTGTGATTATCACTACGTCTCTACCACTACATCAAAATCCGCACACATAAAAAAGCAAGAGGCGTGCTTAAAAAAAATAGGCTGGGACAAAACACTGGAAGGATTCACTGTTGAATGCGCAAAGAAAAACATTCCAAACAATTGGAACATCGCGGATTCCATATTGTCCGCAGAGATTGACAAATCCCTGACACGTCTAATACCCGAAGAGGAGAAGAGAAAAAAAGCCGTCAGCTGTGTAGTCAAAGCGACAATAGGCGCCTTGGAAGAAGGCAAATGTAACATTATCAATAAAGACGCCGAAAAACTGGAGTCGCTCTTTACCTCCGCTGCCGAGTGCTTTAAAAAACAC
>JAABSF010000372.1 GCA_011390535.1 Deltaproteobacteria bacterium
GTTTTTGAGGAGCCGGTGTCCGAAGAGCCTCCTCCACCGGAAGAGTTCACTTATAAAGAGAAAGAATCGGCTTCATTTGTGGAGGATACAGTAAGTTCGGCTTTAGAGCGTGACCGAGCTGCATCGATTAATAAATCGAAAGGGGGCAGAGGCAAACACATCGGGGTTGAGCCCATATTTTCTTTTGCCGTTGATAGGATTTTGGATCCAGCGCCTGATCTGGGCGGTGATTTCAAGGTTGATGAAAATGGTGCTTTGATAGCACCTGTAAAAGAAGAGCTCTTCATTAGAGAGGCGGGCCTTGTGGCCTATTCTCAGAGCTTGGAATATCTCCCTACCATGATGCGCGCCAAAGGGAAGACATTACAAGAACCGCTTCAAGATGCAGGCCTGGGGCGGATGTTCCGCATTAAGGGTGATGGGCTGGTTGTGAGTTCACCCGGGGATGAGGGTAAGTTCATTGTGCTTGAGTTATACGATGATTTTATTTACCTCAAACAAGAAGCGGTGTTTGCATTTGAATCATCGCTATATTGGGAGAATGGACGGATACGTTCAACCGAAGTCGAGATTCCTTTGATACATCTTCGCGGCGAAGGCCGAATGGCTCTTTGGACTAACGGACAAATTATGAAAATTAGGGTGCAGCCTGAGCACCCGGTGGTTCTACCTTGCCACTATCTTCTCGGGTGGATGGGGAAGTTGGTCCCCACAATTAGGATTCCCGGTTTATCTGAGCCGATGTCATCGATTCCTTTCCTGGAATGCAGTGGTGAGGGTGTGCTTTTGCTGCGCCCATGAGGGCATCATAAAGGTGTGTTGTAAAGTAAAGCCACATTCTTCCCACCTTTTTTTAGTGCCCTAAGGGTTGAGTCAAAAATAAGATCGTTTAAAGTTGTTTTTGCCGTCTTTGCTGGGGAAATAAGAAGAAGAAATGAAGAAAAAGACAGTGAAAGTTGACGGTACGGAAAACGTTCCCCGCGCAGGTTTGTTTCAAGATGTAACTTCTCCTCCCAACTTGGTCACCATTGCACGTATCGCATTGATCCCGGGCGTTCTCATTTTGATGGATCCTGAGAATCCTGAAATGAGTTTCTGGGCTGCGGTTTTGTTTGGTGTGGCAGCAGCTTCGGATGCACTGGATGGTTATCTAGCTCGCAAGACTGGTAGAGTAACTGTTTTAGGTAAATTTCTGGATCCTTTGGCTGACAAGCTGTTGGTAATGGCTTGTTTGGTCTTCATGGTAAACACCGGTCAGGTAGATGCTTGGTTGGCTGCTTTATTGATAGGCCGAGAGATGTCCATAACCGGTTTGCGTGCCATAGCTTCCAGCGAAGGTCTTGTTATTCCTGCTTCAGCTGGAGGAAAAAACAAAACCGCGTTTCAGCTTGCTGGTATCGGTGCTCTGATAATTCACTTCCCTTATCCGGTTTTGTGGACCAGGGCGGTGGTGGACTTTCATGTTATTGGAGTGTATCTTCTATATATATCTTTGTTGTTTTCGGTTTTTTCCGCCATTGAATACGTGCAGCTTTTTGTTGAGGCGGCGGAGGATGACGAAGGTGAGAAACACACAGTTCGGGATTTGTGACACTAAGAGAGCTCTAAGGAGAAAAAGCTTGAAGAGATTGCTCTTAACCGTTTTTGCCGCGTTATCATTTGTGAGTCCGGTCCGGGTTTCTACTGCTGAAGCGCGAGGCTCACTGGAGCCTGGTGTATCACACACTGTAGAAGTTGAACCGAAACAGGGTGACCCCATTTTGGGCGCTGCAGAGCCGATGGTGATAATACATTACTGGGTGTCTTATAAAGTGGCCTACAATCATGAAGCTTCTCTTTTGTTGGACAAGCTTTTGGAAAACCACTCGAATGATGTCAGGGTTGTGGTACATCACCGGAGTCGAGGGCATGATCTAGAAGAGGACGCCATCGCTGAAATCGCTCGGGAAGTTTATATGCAGGGAGGCAAGAGTCTTTTTTGGCGGTTTCACAAGAAGCTTGTAAACAACCCTCGTCCTTACACCTTGAAAAAAGAAGACGCCATCAAGTTGGCTGTGTCCATGGGGTTGTCAAAAAATGCATTGGAGAGAGGTGTACAGAGGAACAATCACTCGGAGTCCATTACCAAGAGCACTTTTGATGCTTTCAGAATGGGGGTTTATCCAGGCACAAGCAGTGTAATGTTTCTCATAAACACGACACTCGTTTATATCGGGCGTTCTACAAAATTGAGTTATTTAGAACGGATAGTGTCTGGTGAGCGGGCAAAAGCATTGAAGGCTTTAAAAAATGGTCTGGACATAAAGGATTTGCCGAAATGGAGTTGGATGGAGGCGTTGAGAAGAAGGCGCAGCACTTATCGCAGCTATAGAAATTATCAAATGTCCTGGTGGAGAAGTGTACAAGAGACACAATCCGGATCAAAGATACCGGTGGAAAGGCATAGGATTCCTGTCGAAGGGATTTCATCAAAAGGGTCGCCGCGTGCAGAGGTCACCGTAGTTTTGTTTGCAGATCCTTTAAACACAAACACAAAGGTGATACTGGACACTCTTGACACATTAATGAAAAAACATGACCGAAAGATAAGATTGGCTCTTCGACTTCTGCCTGGTTTTGGAGTTAATCGTGGAGCCGAGCTGGCCAGGACGGTTTTGGCTGCAGCAAAGCAGGGGGCTGAGTGGATGGTTTTAGAGAAAATTTTGAAGTTGCGTTACGGGTTCAATACGGCCATTTTGAAAGCCGGCGCGAAAAGCAAGGGTTTGGATGTGAAAAAACTGGAAGAAGATAAAGAGAGCCCCGAGGTTAAGGCTCGATTGTCGGAAGATGTGGGGTTGGCTTATAGGCTGGGTGTATATAAGGGGCCGGCTGTGTTCATAAACGGCATTGAAGTTAAGGACGGTAATAACTCATCTACCATCAGGATCATGTTGCGAGCGATGTTGAAAAGCGAATTGCGGCCTGGGTTATTGAGCAAGCTGGTGGAATCTGAGGAGCGGTAGAGCACTTTTTCCGGGATTCTGTTTTTTTTGTGGACTTTTAAGGGGAGATGGACATTGAAACAGAGCGATAACTCTTCAGTGCCGGGTAATCGTGTTGTGGCGATAACCGGAGCACATGGTTTTCTGGGTTCGAGATTGATTCAAGCTATGGAGCAGGATCATTCTTTTAAGAAAGTGTTGGCCATTGATGTAAGAAAGCCTGTGAGATCTTATAGAAAGACGCAGTTTCATGAAATAGATCTGACTTTTCCCACAGCGGGGTCGGCGATTGCCGACGCAATGCATCGGGAGTCTGTTGATACTGTGATCCATTTAGCTTTTTTGTCGGATTTTACCCCTCGTGCCGAGTGGGCGCATGAGTTGGAGTCCGTCGGGACGATGCATGTCCTGAATGCCTGCTCAGAATGCAATATTTCGCGATACATCCATTGGAGTCTCACTGCTTGTTATGGAGCCCGCCCGGAGAATCCGAATTTTCTGACCGAAGAGCATGTGTTGCCTCGTTTTGGAGAGTGGAATTTTTTGGCGGACAAGGTGGAAGCAGAGGAACAAGTGGCCCAATTTAAGCGTGAAAACGGGAGCGTGCAGGTTGCGGTGTTGCGTACTGCGCCTATGGTTGGGCCGACTATTGATAATTTTATCACCAGGTATTTGGCTAAACCATTTGTTCCAACGTTGATGGGTTATGATCCCATGGTTCAGTTTCTTCATGAAGATGATGGTGTAGACGCCTTTTGGCATGTTCTGAATCAACCGGCTGAGGGAGTATATAATATTGTGGGCCGAGGGACTCTTCCACTGACTACGTTTTTGAAAAGCATTGGAAAAATACCTGTTCCATTACCTCGTTCCGGAGTGTT
>JAABSF010000373.1 GCA_011390535.1 Deltaproteobacteria bacterium
GCTCCGCCCCCGGGTTGACCAGAGCGTTAAAGAAGTGCGCATTATACAACCCCTTTTTTCGTCCGCGGATCTGCACTCCACCTACCGGGCTTATGTGGAGAGAGAAGCTGCCTTGACGAAGCTCAGGAACAAAGATTTGGATGGTGTTCTTGATTTTTCCAGCGTTGGCAGAGATGTCTAGGTTTTCCGGAACTGATGTACAAAGCAGAGGTGACTCTCCATTTAGGTCCCATGCAAAATCCACCTCTCCAAAACCAAGGCCCGTGGTCGCCAGCTTGCCTTCTGAAACTTTAAATGAAAACCGTGAGCGGTTGGGCAAGAGCATGCAGCGCTCATGGTGCTGGAAACAACACTCGTCTAGAATTATTCTCGCGGTGCTGTCTTTCAGATCCATCTCCAAGAGTGTTCCCTTGGGGGTGGATATGCGAAGTGAGCCCGCAAAGTCAAGGCTACCCCGCCCAGAAACCTTGAGTAAGCCATCTTCGATGTTAAGCTCCGGGAAAGCTTCAAGCGGAGAGGTCGCTTCCACTTCCACAACTGTATTCCCTTCGATATCAAGCTGTATGGATCCTTCGGCGGTGTCTTTCAGCTTCGCCTTTAGGTTGCCTTCATTAGAATAAGGACGGATGCACAGCCTCCCATCTTCCAATGAGCTTGAGTCTGACAGCGCGATACCGGCTGAAAACGTCACCTCTGTTCTTTTCCATAGCAAAGACTGTGGCTCACGACCTGTACAAAAAACAAGATGACCTCCCAACTCCAGCGTAGTTAAATGAAAAAAGAGCCTTGATTTACCTTTCGCCAAAGGGTGAATTGCACCGGCAAGGAGATCAAGTGACGCTAGCTTGGATTCAGGATGTATGTCTATCCGACTTTCAAGCTCAAGGGTCTTGTGAGGCCAGCTGCCGAGAAAAGCCGCTTTGATGCACTCTTTTATTACAGTTTTTTGATTATCCGGTTCATTATCGTTCATATTCAAGGCTGTGACACGTGTGTCCAAACGCCCGGCTAGAAGATTTTTGTCTGACTCAAGTCTTGAGTCAGCCCTTAATGACAACTCTTCTATAGACAAATTGATTTCAGCGGGGGTTATCTCTGCAGCAAAACAGCCCTCCACAGTGAGCTTCTCTGAGATGTTTGCCGCCAAATTCAAAGTGCCCTCATTAGGAGTCGGGAAAGAAAAAGAGAAAAGAGGCGCCCTCCCTTCCGCATAAAAATTCCCACTCAGCTTACTTATCGCGCAGGCCGCTTCCTGAGCCAACTCCTCCGGGCTCGTTTTGTCCATATTCATGTTTGCCGTGGCGAATGGGAAAGGGCCTAAAAGATTCTCTAAGAGAGCGTGTGGTGCCGGGATGATGACTTTGGGCAGTACAACGTTATGAAACTCACGGGCTACTAAGGATTTCCCGTATATAACCTTGCCGCTGAACGCGATCTGAAGCTCCCAGTTGCCGCTTTTATAGACAGGACGGGCTACAATTCGTTTCAGCTCAATAGTGGATTGCTGTTGCGATGCTTTTCGCAAAACATCCATCCAAGACTCAAAATCACTTTTGTATGATTGGAGCTCTTTTCCTGCAAACTCCATATTAATGAACTCATTTTTTAAATCATCGGCTTTTTTTGACGCGAGAGAGAGAAGGGTCTTGAATGCTCCGGTCATTTTCTTGGCTTCCGGATACATGATATCGATGCTTGTGTGGATTCTATTCAGCCAATCTTTGCCGGTACGCTCAATACTTCGGACGGTGTCTCCGTGGAGAAGGTTATCCACTCTCTTTTTGGCTGCCTCGATATTGTTATGCTTGAACAGACGTGGAAGTTGGGCCAGCACAACCAACACGTTGGGAAGCACTAAATTATGCGAAAAGTCGATTTGCAGCGAGGACAGAACGGTTTTTTCTCGGATCTCGTCGAGGGCATTTTTAGGTGCTTTGGGCAGCACATTACGATCGGCTTTTTGAGCCTTGACTTCAACATGACACTCGCATCCTTCGGGCACCTCGACGATGAAAGGGTCACCTTCGGAAGGCGTCAAAAGAGGGAGGCTATATTTTCCACCAACGAGCTGGGCATCAAAATGAGAATGAAGCGCTTCGATTAGATCTCCGCTTACATCATAAAAATCCACATTCAGCCTTGCCGGCGGCGCAAGGGGGGTAAATTCATCTTCGGGGTCATCGCCTTTTGTGAGCTTACAATGAACCCGGCTTTGCATTTTTTGCTCTTGGGAAAAAATCTTCCAAAGAAAATTTTCAGAACCTTCAGATCTTCGCCGCTCTCCTTGTTCGTCACTTTTCATTTTTTTCTATTCGATCCCCACTATGCTCTTCATGAACTGTACTCGTTCATAGGCTGCCGGGTTTTCACTCTCGGTCTGGCTGAGTTTACCTCGAAAATCCTCGAGAGAAGAGAAGTTATGGTTCTTCATCCATTCTTCAAGCTCACGGGTCATGACCGTTATGTGGCCGATTCCGTTTTTATAAAGGGCCGAACAAACTTGTACAGATGATGCGCCGGCGAGGATCATCTTAACTACACCAGCACCGTTATAAATACCTCCAGTCGCTGCAAGGTCGCAGTTGACGCGGTTAGCCATGATGGAGACCCAACGAAGCCTTAGTCCGAAATCGGCTGTGCGATCCAAAAAAGACGCTGATTTGAGTTTCATATTTTCTATGTCAAAATCCAACCCGTAGTAGCGGTTGAAAAGCACCAGTGCATCGGCGCCTTTTCTGGAAAGATTTCTAAGTGTTCGAGAGAGAGCGGAGAAGAAAAAACCGAGCTTCAACGCTATTGGTATAGAGGTCTTCTTTCTGACCTCATAGAGGACATTGTAATAGACGTTCTCATATTTGCGGCCTCTCAAATCAGGGTTGGAAGGCAAAACATGTAGGTTCAACTCCAGGCCATCGGCCCCGGCTTCCTCCAGCCTTTTGGCGAAATCGATCCAACCTTTTGGTGAGGTACAGTGGACACTCGCCATGACTGGAATTGAGATTGATTTCTTGGCCTCTCTCACAAGGTTCAGGTACTTGACCACTGCGTTTTCTTGTCCATACCTGGAAATATAGTCCAGTGCTTCTGAATGCCAGAAAGGGGAGCCGCTTTTGTCTACAAGCTTTTCCACTTTGTTGCGGATCTCCTCTTCAAAGATGGACTTGAGGACAACCGCACCTGCGCCTGCGTCTTCTGCTGCCTTCAGCCCTTCTATGTCTTTTGTCAGCTTCGAACTGCTCACGATTATCGGGTTTCTGAGCTTTAAACCCATGTATTTAGTTGAAATGTCGGTCATGAAGAATCTCCTTTTGGTTTGATCCTTGCCTTGTGTCTCAGTGTCTCGGCCCCTAAAAACGTTATCAAGGGGCTGTGATATGATCCTCCGTAAAAAAGCTCTTTTGAATGGTTGTGCGTTCTAAGCCGGCACAACGTCAAATTGTTTGTTTATGAGACTAGCAGAATGAAACGGAAGAAAAAACCACAATTCAACGTGGGAACCACCAGTCAATATCCCTGCTGCCTCCATACCACCATGAAATTATCTTTGCTGCCGGTTTCCTCCGGGGTGTATATGAGCGGTCCCTTGCTCCTCCCCACCCGTACCAGTTCCAAAAATATACTCCTTCCAGAAGGGGGGCGTTGTTCCAGACTCTAGCGAAAGCTTCGTAGGCGATGTATTGTTCATCAAGATCCACCGGCTGTTTCGCTCCCTCATTCCATGGCTCACGGGAGGCTCCTTGCTGGCTCATGTAGCCCACCTCTGTAAAGACCAGCTTTTTTCCTTGTCGAGTGGCCCATTGATCTAAAAACGATCTGTGATTTCGCCATCCGGAGATGAGCTCATGCAGAGGGGGC
>JAABSF010000374.1 GCA_011390535.1 Deltaproteobacteria bacterium
ATATTCTCATTAATTCTTTTTCTTTCACTGGGATGTGACGGAAAAAAGAATCAAGACGACAAAGAGAAAGAAACAAAAACAGAGAAAGAAACAGAAACAGAAACAGAGAAAGAAACAGAAACAGAGAAAGAAACAAAAATAAAAAAACAAACAAAAAGAGAAGAAAAGGTGGCTGCTGAAGAGAAAGAGGATATGGGCAAAAAACCATGGGTGCTGAATATTGAAGAGTCCACCATCAATAATGATGAGTACCGGCATGTAAGATGGACCGGGAAGAACATGCAGATGGTACTAATGTCTTTAAAATCCGGAGAAATTATAGATTTGGAGATGCATCCGAATATTGATCAATTTATCAGGATTGAAAAAGGAGAAGCCCGTGTGCTTATGGGGAAAAAGAAGGACAATCTTACTTTTGACAAAAAAGTTTCCGATGACTGGGCCATATTAGTCCCTGCCGGTTACTGGCATAAGTTAGAAAATATCGGCAGTTCTGAACTGAAGGTATATACGCTTTATACACCACCGGAGCATGAGAAAGGTACGCTTCAGAAAACTTATAAAGAAGCAACAGAACACCATCATGAACATAAGAAAGAAAATGAAGACATAAAAGATCGGAGTCAATGAAGATCGGATCTACTAAAGACCGGCGCTATTAAACAACCTAAGTTCGATATAAGAAAAGCCGATTGTTCATATCTCTCATCTCTCTCGACATTCCGAAAACAGAGAAACGCCTCTCACCGATTGCTTTGAAGTAGCGCCAAGACTTCTGTACTTCTGTGCGAGACGGAACCTTCAGCTCCACTTCGTATTTGCAGGTGTGGCTGCATGTGGTTGTGTGCGGATCTTTTTGTCCGACGTAGAACGGAACGATATCAGCCCTTTAGCTGACAATTATCTTGATAGGTTACATAATATTTGCTTGTTGTATTGCTTCGATTACTCTGCAGCATGGAAATGTACAAACCCTGAGCCGGAACGAGAATGGGAGGTTCTGGAGCGCTTGCTGTAACTCATAATCCCCATGAAAAAATCCCCCGAGGGGAAGGAGACCACCCGCTGCGTGGTCATGAACCGCCGGGCACCGGGAAAGAGGGCGCTGAGTGGATAGGACTTTACCAGCTTGAGATCCCCGGGGCGATATACCTTGACCCCCTTTAAGGAAAAGGCGTAGAGGAGTTGTTCCGTTTTTGAGAAATGCAGGTGATAGACGCCGTAGCCGTTATGGAAGCTCTTCACCTTTTTGCCCGTGGCCGTGTTTATTTTGTATACCATCCCAAGTTGGTGGGAAGAGGTGTAGAGCCATCGACCGTCTCTGGTGAAGATGGCGCCGTAGGTTGTGACCGGGGTATTGAACTGCACATGTTTTGAGCTGCCCACGTCGATAATGAACCCTTGGGCTCTGGGTGAGGAGAGGTAGCCGTGTGGTTTCTGCTTATTGCGTTCGTCATACTCCACCACGAGCAACTTCTTTAGGTCAGGGCCTGTAAAGGTTCTGGCTGACCCGGACGACTTGGAACCCTTGCGGGTGGGCATTTTGAGGGTGTAACGCCAGGTGATCTTGCGGGAGGGGACGGTGAGGCGCTGAAAATGAATCTTTTGTTTTCCACTCTTCTTCTCGCGCTGGACCGAGATGAACATGATGTTGTTCCCCTTAAGGTCAACCCCCATCGGTTTGATGCTCTTGCCCTTCAGTTTGATGCGCCAGAGCGTCTTGTTGTCCCTTATGCGCAGATGGACATAGTAGTATGTGAATTTGGCATTTTTAAGAGCTTTCATGTGACTCGAGAAGGAGTTGCGGCACTGTTTGCACATGATGCTGCGGACCCGGGGGTCCTTCACTGAGGGAGGGACGCATGAGCAGGGGTTTGTGCTTTTTGCGTCCAAACGTTCAGACACAAAGAGGCCTGCGACACCTCTATCCGGGTCGTAATTCACCAGCTTGGCGGAGTACCAATTTTTGGTGAGGCGCTTAAGGCGAGGCATGTCGGTCATGGTCCTGCGCTTCAAATCATAGGCTTTCAGGGGCAGGGCTACAAATTGAGCACCGGGGTTTATGAGGTGGCTCGTAGCGTTAGGTTTATAATTCGAAAGCCAGAATTTTGGCACCTTGTTTTTTCGAGTGATGCCCGGGCGGTGTTTACCGTTGCTCGTGAGAGGAACGGGAGGGAGAGTCTCTGAGGTGCCCGTGCTTTTTGGGGTAGATCTGGGGGTGTTGCGCGGTTCGGAGACTCGGACTTGTTGTCTTGGTGCCCTTTTCTTGCGAGGTTCTCCCTCCGGGTGCTTAGCTGCCGCTGCCGGGGCGTATGTCACCGGTGGAGGTGGTGGCGGCAAGGGCTCGGAAACCGCATCTTCCACCCGGTTTGTTCCCTCCATTTGGTCGGTATTCTCCATCCGGTTTGTCCCCTCCATTTGGTCGGTCCCCTCCACCCTTCCGGCTCCTTCCTCCCAACGGTGGGGTTCCGGGGTTGCTTTGGGGGGTGCTTGGGTGCGGACACATGAGATGAAAAGCAGTGGGGTGATGGTGAGCAGCGTTCGTGTCATGATCTATCTCCTGAAAAGACTGAATTACAAGAGCGTTGTGGTTTCAGCATGCACAATGCAGATGGCCTAGGGCGCAGCGTGTTTATTGAAAATTAGACGGCGGCAAGATAGAACAATTCACTTCTATCACACCCAAGTTTGAATACCTGTTTTCACCCATCCGGTGTTTTTAAAGATAGGCATTATACGTAAAGACTCAACGATTCTAACGCTCACTTGTCAAGCTGCACATTCACAACAGTTTCGATCCTGTGAGGTGGCATCGCAATAAAAGAGCCGCAATCAATCCGAGATGGCATCCCAGGACATCTTGACCACATGAAAAACAAATTTTATTCTCTACATATGGATTTTTTTGAACACTTGATAGCCCGCAATCGCCGAAGATCTCAAGAATCAGAGGCTTTGCGAAAAAAAATACGAAACTCTTTACAACCCCTCGTGGATACATTGGTAAAAGAGTTCGGTGTGCAAAAAGTTATCCTGTTC
Organism: Deltaproteobacteria bacterium; assembly: GCA_011390535.1. GTDB lineage: Bacteria > Myxococcota_A > Polyangia > HGW-17 > SLPX01 > SLPX01. The sequence continues at coordinate 3,040 of JAABSF010000374.1, forward strand.
GGATCACTTGTACAAGGACCGATGTCTGATCGTCCCGATATCGATTTATTAGTAGAGGGCCTTCATCCCAACAAATACCCGAAAGCACTTGGGCGGCTTTTCCAGATTGCTCCATTGCCGGTGGATCTGGTCCCAATAGAGACAGGTCGTCCGGAGATTGTTCGCGTCGGACTCGAACAAGGAGAGGTGCTTTATGCTGCCTGAATATGTTACCGCAATCGAACTGAAACGGCTGGCCCGGGATATCGAGACAGATCTCGCCGTATTGGACGTCATCGCAGATCAGGTAACGAATAAAGGGAAACACTTGGAAACCTTTAGCCCTGAAAATGAAGCCTTTTTGGCGGTCAAACTTCATGCTTGGTATACGGGTCTGGAATCAATACTCGAGAGAATCGCTCGAGTATTGGAAGGAAGTGTTCCAACAGGTCCGTCCTCCCACCAAGAACTATTGCGCAACATGACGCTGCCATTGTCCGAAGTCAGACCTGCAATTATTCCGTTCGAACTCCTTCCGGAATTATCGGAGCTTCTTGCTTTTCGTCATTTTTTTCGTCATGCATACGCAGTGTCACTTGATGAAACGAAACTGCGAATTCATGCTGCTTGTCTGACGACTCTTCATCCGAAGGTGTCGGAGAGCCTCATGAAATTTGCAGAAACTGCTGTTGAATGGTCCGGGAAGATTGAAACCAAATCCGGACAATGAGATTTATGTGTCCGGTCTTTTCAGTTGCAGAAAATCGTTTTTTAGGTGCAAAACCATAGACGGTCGCACAGATGTGACCGGCCGGGCCGATCCCTCATTCGCT
>JAABSF010000375.1 GCA_011390535.1 Deltaproteobacteria bacterium
GGAGGTCACCCTGGCCTGGTTTTCAGACGCTCTTTCCGCGATAATCTTTATCTGCTTTTTGAGCTCTCGGACATCTTGGGACCTCTCCTCGTATAGCCTGGAACTCTCGGATTCCTTCTGCAACTGTGACTTGAGTGCTTCTACTCTCGCTTCCAGCGCCTGAACGCGGTTTTGCAACCTCGCCGGATTCTCTTCATTTTCTCCTTGAGCACCTTTTTCTTCTTCTTTCTTACCGGGCTTACGTTCAGATTCCTTGTCGGGTTCACGTCCGGATTTTTTCGAGGCCGGCCGAGAAAAAAGATTGTCCGCTCCCGAAAGCATCAAAACAAGAAAAACAACCGAAAACAAAGTCTTTTTCTTCATTATTCTCCTTTACTTCTTATACTTTCCAGCAAACAAAACCACATAAGACAATTAAAAGCAAAAACTAATAGCACATTCCAAGACCGTCAAGCTCAAGGCCGAATGGACTCCTGTCACTACCAAAGAGTGCCGTAGCAGCAACTAAACAAGGAAATAGAATGACTTGAAAGCTTAGGAAGCTGCCTCAAGGAACCTCATTAAAGTTACTTCGCTACAGGAGCCTCACTCGATCCCAAGGTAAAAATTAAAAATAAGGACATTGACCTGGGTTTAATACCCTCCTATTATCCTAACTTGATTTTAACAGCAGGAGGAAAAGAATGACCATCAGAAAAAAACAGTGTCTCTCGGGTATTGTTGCCCTGGGCTTATTATTATCGTTGGGTTGCGGTAAAAAGCACCCGGTGAAGCACAGAGTGAAAACGAATCACATCAAAGCGATTGATTCCAGTATGCTCACCAAAGCGAATGAAGAAAAGAAAGCTTGGGCAGAGGCAAAAGCCAAGTATGAAGACGAGAAAGAGAAACTGAAGCTTCGGGAGTACGATATGAGGCTTGGCAAGCAGTGGCATAGAATTGCAAAATTGAGAGCAAAACGCATGAAGCTGGCGTTGGAACTCAAGAACAGAAAGGTGCCTGTGAAGGTTGAGCCGGGGGCTTATGCTGCCGCCCGAGAGGATCTTAAGCTTGCTGAGAAGAATTTAGAGTATCGAAAGCTTTTATATAAATTTCACAGAGATATGGTCAAGCTTCAAAAAAGACGCGTTTATACAATGCAGGCGCAATATATGGAGGCTGTGGTAGAGGCTTTGCACAAAGCTAATCATGCGTCCGCGAAAAACTATAGGAAGTTCAGGTTCTCAAAGCAATCGGCGAATTTGAAGTTGAAGATGGCCGCGGTGCAGGAAAAAGTCGAGAGGGCACAAAAGCGGATTAAGACTCTCAAAAAACAGGTGGAGCCGCACTGGGGTCCTGGGATAAAGAAGCGCCAGCCCCAACACCAACAACAACAACCTGAACAAGGCGATCAACAAACGGAAGAAACAAAAGCTGAGTCCGAAGCTGAGTCCGGAGAGTAAAGGGAAAGGAACCGTTTCGAAAGCTGGGGACAGTTATAAGATAGTTTAATGTAATGGGCGGGGTGAGGCTTGGGAGAGGGGGAAGAAGATTATGCCTTGGGATGGCCATGCAAAGCGATCAAGTAAAATTGCTGAAAAAATTTGGTAAGCTGTTTCCAGCCGGTACTGAATTGTTTCGGGAAGGAGATCTTGGTCATGAGATGTATGTAATCCAGTCAGGGCAAGTTGAGATATCCCGCACTATCCAGTCCCGAAAAACGGTGTTGGCGGTTTTGCCTCCGGGTGAGTTTTTCGGCGAGATGGCTATCTTGAACAATAAGCCTCGGAGTGCTACGGCCGTGATCATAGAAGACGCGGAGCTGCTGGTCATTGATTCCAAGACTTTTAAGCAGATGCTTCAATCCAGCACTGAGATTGCTTTGCGAATGATACAAAAGTTGGCTCATCGCTTGGAGATGGCCAACTCACAGCTCGAAATACTTCTTGTGCGTGATGCGAATCACCGGGTGGTTTTCACCTTGCGGCGGATGGCTGAGTTATACGGAGAGTCCAGGGGGGTGGGAGTGTTGGTGCCCACGACATTGGGAGAGTTGGCCGGGAGGGCGGCTTTACCGGAAGAGGACGTTATCACAATTCTGCAGCGTCTTCAACAAGCGAAGCTTGTAAAGGTGCTTAAAGATGGTTACCTCATTCCGGAGGTCGGAAAACTTCATGATTATCTGGATTTTCTGGACATGGGACGAAAGTATGGCTCAACAAAGAGATGAGTGATCTGATAAAAAGTTCAATGGAAAATGGGGGAGATGCTGAGCAAGGCGCGGCAGGAGACAGCGCCTATGAAGAGACGCTGAAAAAGCTTTTTGTGCTGAAGCGGTTCGGGGTCAAGCTGGATCTGAGAGGTCCTCGAAGGGCGCTGCGACTGCTTGGAGATCCGCACCTGAAGTATCCTGTTGTTCACATCGGCGGAACAAATGGGAAGGGCTCAACAGCGGCTATGGTCGCCGAGATACTCAAGGAGGGCGGGCTGCGTGTAGGGTTGTTCACATCGCCTCATCTGAATCGTTTTACCGAGCGCATCAAAGTCAGTGGTGAGGAGATTTCAAGAGGAGATGTAGTGGAGCTCTTTCAGGAGATAAGCAACCTGGATCCTGATCTTACTTTTTTTGAGAGAACCGCGCTGATGGCCTTTGTTTACTTTCATCGGAGTGAGGTAGATGTTGCTGTGGTGGAGGTGGGATTGGGTGGGCGTTTGGATGTGACCAACCTTGTCCAGCCCGTTGTTACAGGGATTATGCAGATTGCCGCGGATCATACAGCGTATCTTGGACGTGACATTTCACGTATCGCGTGGGAGAAAGCCGGCATACTGAGGCCCGGCGTTCCCGCCGTCATGGCTCCTGGTGAATCGATCGAGGCGACTCAGGTGTTGAAGAATATGTCTCACGCCAGGGGTGCAAAGTCATATTTTTGGAATAGGGATTTCCAGATGGTCTCGTGTGCCGGAGATGGGGTGAATGATGGTCCATGGGAATACCGCGGGCCTGGGGGAGCGCTGAAAATACAAGAGCTTTCCTTGAGAGGTGAGCATCAGGTTCGAAACGCGGCCTCGGCGTTGGCTCTTATTGGGCTTTTAGAGGGTGATCTGAAGGTTAGTTTAGAGGCTAGATTGGGTGGGTTATCAAGAGTTCGTTGGCCGGGTAGGGGAGAGGTTTTTACTGATTCCAAGGGGCGCAGGGTTCTTTTAGATGCATGTCACAACCCGGCTGCTGTGCTGGCGCTTAAGCGACTCTTGAGGCAACTGAACTACAGAAATCTTCATGTCGTTGTAGGCGCCATGAGCGACAAAGACCTGGAGGCGACACTAGTGCCTTTGGTTGAAGAAGCGGAGACGGCGATTATAACCCGCGCCGCTTATTATCGCTCATGTGCTGCCGAAGAGCTTGTAAGGAGGCTTCAACCCAAGGTTTCCTCAACCCGGTTTTCGGTGGTTACCCCGGTGGAAAAGGCTGTGGAAGATGGAGTGGGGAGATCATCTCCGGAAGATCTGGTGGTCGTTACAGGTTCGGTTTTTCTTGTTGGCGAAGCTAGAAGTGCTCTTTTGGGTGAAAAAACCGATCCCTTTCAGGTCACCGATCCGGTGCACCCCCCTGAGGTTTCCAGGAGTCGACAGAGGTCACAGCAGAACCCGAGTTGAACTCAGAATCGCAGTCGAAAGCAGAACCCGAGGTGTGTTGTGTGTTTACAGTTCTAGTGAGTCTCTTGAAATCTTTTCATTGGAATCGAGCGCTGATTTTCAACCGTTATCCAGTCGAAATTATTTGGTAATACAATAAGGGTGCTTTATGAAACATCTTGACTCAGTGGGCCGAAACTGCAAAGCTCCAAAGATATGTTCGGTTTACATGTAAT
>JAABSF010000376.1 GCA_011390535.1 Deltaproteobacteria bacterium
GAAGTCCTCACCGGGGTTGTGTAGTGCTGGGTTGCAGTTCCACCGAGGTTGGGGCATCCTTGGCCTAAAATCCAGGTGTTTCCATTTCGCCTTCAGAGCAGCCGTTTATGAACTGCTGGACCACCGCGTTATCGCTGTGACGGAACTCATCCGGCGTGCCCACCATGTGAATAATACCTTGGTAAACCATGGCGATTCTGTCGGCGATAGAGAAAATACTCTCAAGATCATGTGATACAACAATGGAGGTCGCTCCGGTCTGGTCGCTCATTGTGCGAATGAGTTTGTCTACTCGGCGCGCAGAGACGGGGTCCAAGCCCGTAGTAGGTTCGTCGAATAGAATATACTCGGGATCCATGGTCAGGGTTCTGGCGATGGCGACTCTTTTTCTCATGCCGTCACCAAGGGCAGCGGGGTAACGATGGGCATAATGAGTCATTCCCACTTTCTCCAGTAGAGCCATAGCTTCTTTTTCAGCCTTGGTTCCCTTCAATTTCTTGTGTTTTCTAAGAGGCAAAATTACGTTTTCAACGACGGTCAGTGAGTCGAAGAGTGTTGAACTTTGAAATACCATTCCGCAGCGTTTGCGCACCGGAAAATAATCTCTTTCTTTTAAATTATGAATGGGCTCGCCATCCAAGAGAATCTCGCCGGCGTCAGGCTTCAGCAGACCTATGATATGCTTAATGGTTACCGACTTGCCCACCCCTGAGGTTCCGATGATAAAAAGGACCTCTCCAGTCTTTACTTCAAGATCTATTCCACGAAGGACCTTTTTAGATCCGAATGCTTTGTGTACGTCTTTGAATATGATTGACACTGATGATTGCCTTTTTGATCTCAAGACTGCAGCAGCGCATAACCCAGTGCTGAAAGAATAAAATCCAGGATGATAACCGCCAGGGAACTGTTGATCACCGCCCTGGTGGTGGCTTTGCCGACTCCCTCGGAGCCGCCGTGGGTGGTCAGTCCGCAGTAACCAGAAACGATTGGGATCGCAGCACCGAAAACCACACATTTGGTCAATCCGATAACAGCGTCGCCGGTTGTGACTTTGTCAAATACGAAAAACATATTGGGATTAACGTGAAAAGAGGTATATGCCATAAGCGCTCCTGTGAGAATTGATATTACGGTACCGTAAATAGACAGTACAACCGTCATAAAAACAGACGCCAAGAATCGCGGGACGACGAGATAGTCTATCGGATCTACCCCGCACATTCTTAAAGCGTCCACTTGTTCGGTAACCATCATAGACCCTATCTCAGCAGCGATTCCAGCGCCGACACGAGTTGCCAACATCATGGCGGTCAAGCTTGGGACAAAAGCATGTACCATTCCCTTGATGAATTCAGGCCCCACCTGTGACATATCACCTGTGATCTTGTTTATTTGGAGACATACTTGAAAAACGAGTACCATTCCAAGAAAGCCGATTGTCGCAGTTACGAAAACCAAAGATTTGTTCCCTACCTGGTACATTTGGCGCACCACTTCACCTTTGGGTCTGTCACCTCTAAATGACCCAATAAACGTGGCGACAAGCACAGAGAGAAGTGTTTTTGCCGCAGTGAAAAAACTGATGGTGGTGGCGCCCATTTTTCTTATCGGCTTGAGGTGGGCTCTCTCTTCTTCTATTGGAATCCAGCTGGAGCCGGATATGATATTTAATTCTTTTGCGGCTCCTTGGTTATTATTTTTGAGGTTCGTGCTGTTCATGTCACTCTACATTATCAACAAATTCGGGACTTTACTGGATCAGCTCATCAAAAAAGTCAGGAAATAGTCAGCCAGCACGATCCCCAAGGCAGAAGCAACCACTGCTGCGTTAACTGCTCTTCCCACACCTACTGCGCCTCCCTTTACCGTTATGCCGTAGTGACAGGATGTCAATGCGATGATCACTCCGAAAGCGCCGGCTTTGACTAGGCCATGAAAAAGGTCTTCAAGGCCGAGAGAAGTTGTCAGGCTTGTCCAAAAGACACCAAACTCTACACCAAGCATAAGTTTTCCAAAAAGCGCAGCACCCCCTATAGCCACAAGATTACCGATAATCGTTAGCAGAAAGAGCATGATCATCATGGCCAGGACACGGGGTGCGACGAGGTAAGAAATAGGTTCTATAGAGAGTGCACGCAGGCCGTCAATTTGCTCGGTGACCGTCATCGTTCCCAACTCAGCAGTGTTATTGGATCCTACTCTTCCTGAAAACATTAAGCCGATTAAAATGGGACCGATTTCCCTGAGTACAGAATAACCATCACCCCAGCCTACCATACTAGTGGCACCAAAGCGTTTCACAAAGACTCCCGCCTGCACCACCATTATGCCTCCGGCGAAAAATGCCGTGAGCATTACTATAGGAACTGATTCATTGCCCATCTTGTATAGACTTCTAACAAATTGTTTCGAATCGATGCGGGGTGGGAATAGGCAGGCAATAGTCTGCACCAACAACATAACGATGCCGCCCAAATCAAAAGAAACCTTTTGAGCCGTACCACCCAAGCCAGCCAGTGCTCTACATATATATGTCACAAATGATGTTTTTTTGCGAGTTCGAGCCGGCGCAGAGTTGCTCACTTAACCCTCTCTTCCAAAAACCCCACCGGGGATGCAAACCAACCACCCAACCCCAAAAACCCAACCCCAAAAACCCCACCGGGGTTGCCTACCTAAAACCGCGTGGAGGTGACCATGCTGAGATGACCATGGTTAAATCCAAAACTTCAGGATCATGGCCAAAA
>JAABSF010000377.1 GCA_011390535.1 Deltaproteobacteria bacterium
ATCCTCTAATTCAAAGAGGCCCCTTGAGGTCTCCTCGGATGAATTGATGTACCACAGGATGCTCACACACGTCTAGATCCGTTACCGTGCCGTCAAAAACAAGCTTTCCTTTATATATCATAGCGATTCTGTCGACGAATGTTCGGAGTGCATTTACATCAGAAGAGACTGCCAGTACAGTACCTTTGCTCTTTTCTTGGATGGAGCGTAGGAGGTCATATACCTTTGACGTAGTCACTGGATCAAGTCCGGCGGTGGGTTCATCATAAATGACTATTTTTGGTGAAGATATTGTTGCCCTCGCAATACCTACGCGCTTCTTCATTCCGCCGCTTAACTCAGAGGGCATCTTTGATTCACTGCCTGCAAGCCCAACGGCTTTTAAACGGTTTGATGATAATTCTTCGAGTTTGGAAGGATCCATGTTTCCACCCCAAAATATCGGGAAAGATACGTTCTCTCCAACTGTCATGAAATCAAACAAAGCATTGTTTTGAAATAGCATTCCAAATTTACGCCTTGTCTCCATCATTTCACGTTCAGTGTTTTCAGTAATGTCAACGTCGTCTATAATGACACTACCGCTATCGGGGCGTAACAGCCCACATGCGATTTTCAGTAGAACACTCTTTCCTGAGGCCGGTGGCCCTATCAGGCCCCAGACAGTCCCTTCCCGAATCTCGAGATCGATGCCGTCCAACACGGTTTCGTTTAAAAAGCTTTTTTTTACATTTGTTAGTTTAATCATTGTTCACACACACAAACACACAACCGCACCCGGGTTGTTTCTACCTCTATCATGGGAAGTGTAACTTAAACCAGCTGATTTTTTCTTTTTACTAGAAATTCGGCGGATGAGTGCATCGGGTCTAAGATCTAATGTTGGAAAAGTGGGCTTTATAACAGAGCAAAAGTCCAAATATTAAAACTGTGGGCATGGGCGGGTACTGTATTTTTGTGGTTTTAAACAAACCCAATACTAGGAATGAATTCTTTATGTATGTTTTTGACCCAAACCTTTAAATCATATAGGAAGTCAAGGTTCTGTGCAAATGACACCCGAATACTGAACTAAAGCATAAGTGCCGG
>JAABSF010000378.1 GCA_011390535.1 Deltaproteobacteria bacterium
CGTAGCGTTGGGTTTATATCACCATGTTTGTTTCGGTAGTCCGTTCAGCTTAGGCTATGAGCATCTTGCAACCCAACACTTTGCAGAAGGGATGAGTGAAGGTCTCTATGGTGTCACGAGCCCCCGCCTTAAAGTAATTTTCCACATTTTAGGCGGTCCTCATCGCGGTCTTCTCTATATCTCTCCAGTCCTAATCCTGGCCATCGCGGGAGCAGGGGCACTCAGACGTTCAGGTAAAACATCTTTGCTTATGACGGCGCTGTTCATATTCACTTATTTTCTCATTTTAAATGCTTCATACTATATGTGGGATGGAGGTGCGGCCTTCGGACCAAGACACGCCCTGCCTGGTCTGGCCCTCATGGCGCCGGTGGTAGCGGCAGCCTACCCTTCAGGGAAGGACAAGAGAGTTTTATTTGTAAAACTGGGGTGCTGGTTTCTGGTTGCAATCTCGACCTTTAACATGCTGGCTGCAACTGCGGTAGGGCCGGAGACTCCTCTTAATGTCTGGGATCCGTTACAGGAATATATCTGGCCCAATTTTTTCTCGGGTCAACTTGCATTAACCATGGGAAGCACAAACTTCGGCCTTATGATGGGATTCAAAGGCCTCACATCACTGCTGCCTCTATTAGTCTTCTGGGTTCTCGCAGGCTGCACGATTTTTACTTTGCTTTACGAAGAGAAAGAGAAAAAATCTCTTGAAAAGGCCGGCTGAGCCCTTGGCACAGTTGGATGCGGAGCGCTCGCTCATAAGGGCTCCGTTCAAAATTCAAAAACCAATAAAGATTGTGGATGTGGGGCTCAGAACACCGGATGTATTTTTTGCACGTCACGATCCAGCACAGTAGACCGGCCGGCAGCCGCCGCCCGGAGGATGGCTTCGTCCATAACATCCCTTATAATCTCCGAGAGCACATCCATAACACCGTCTGAAGTCTTCATCTCCGAACGGCATTTTACATATTTTTTTAAGCGCGAGACTACAATGAGAACCTCCTCTGGCACCGTATCCCCTGTCTTGGACATCCGAGCCTCTACTTCAGCCAGCTTAACTCCTTCATCTCTTTCTGCGGCTCTCTCCCGTTGACGCACAACATCCTCCTTCTCCTGAGCTTTTTTTTGTTCCCACTCTTCGCGGGTCGGTCCTCTCTTTTCCTCGGCCCATGCATTGCGATGTCTCATCACCGGCACATGTGCATCCCAACAGTTTACCGAGCAAAAAGCATAATCAGTGTTTTTGCGATTGCATGTTGAGACACTGCAGACCCAATACTTCTGACCGAACTCAATGGTCTTCTTGCAGGTGGTGCATAATCTCCAACGGTTGCCTTCAGGGTTATCCATGACATCCTCCAGTTCACATTTGGCGAAACCGTCTCACACTTGTTCTTAAATCTATTCTTTTGCAGAGGGTTCCCAAGCGTCACCCCCTGCAAACACAACTTTATTCACAACCACATCCACCTTTTTCGTTTCTTTCGGCATGAACATCCCCCCTTTGAAAGTCTCGTGTTTCTTTCCTTCGACACCCGCAGGCCATATCTGAGTGTGTGGAAAAGTTTTCAGCTCTGTGCCTTTTTCATCTTTGTATTTCAAAGATAGAGAGAGCCGCTCGATCTTCTTTTCGCCAAAATTAAAAACCCTCATACGAGCACGAGGGCCTTGTGCATCTTCCCCGCCTTCAACTTTCAAAACCTCCAACACCTGTACACTCACTGGGCACCCATCGGACGGTTTTTCAGGCCAGTCCACCTTTGGCTCTGAACCGCCCTCAGAAGACTTGTCTTTACAAGCTCCAAGAAACAGAGCGCCGACAAACAAAACCGAAACAACTGGGTAAACAAACCGATTAAACATAAGCTTCCTCCTTGAATTTCCAAAGTCCGGAGTTGTAAAAACCATGAATATCCAAAGTCCGGAGTTATAAAAACCAATTACCATACAAGCAGACCGGATGATACATGGATACCGGATTACATGGCAACTGTTTAAATTCCAGTTTAGAGCCGACATTTTGAAATCGGCATTTCGCAACATTTTGAAAACGTTATTTCGAAAACATCATTTTCCGGTATGTTGATGTGGATATTATTAATGTGAGGAGTTCTGATGAATATAAGTGGAATTGAAGAGCAATTTATCATTTGGCTTCAGGGCGGAGGACAATGGTTAATGGGATCCATGAGGTTTTTCTCCATGTTGGGAGACGGCCCTATCTATGTCCTTATCGCAGCGTTTGTTTACTGGTGCGTTGATCGCCGTTTCGGGGCACGGGTGTTTCTTATTCTAATGATCTCGGCCGGCGTCAACGCTTTGCTTAAAGGCGCCATCCATGCACCGAGGCCATATTGGGTCAACGAGAAAATTACAGGCATCACAAAACACGCAAGCTTCGGAATGCCTTCGGGTCATTCTCAGAGTGCGGCTTCTTTTGTGAGCGCTGTCGCCGCAACCGTTCAAGGTAAATGGGTTTACTTTTCGGCTGCTTTTTTCATCCTTGTTGTGGGATTCAGCCGTATAGTAATGGGTGTTCATTATCCAAGTCAGGTTCTGGTGGGGTTTGTAGTCGGCCTTTTGGTGACCTTCTCTTTCTTAAAAGCTGAAAACCGGGTAGCCCGCCTTGTGAATGAGTCCCCCATGGGGGTACAAATCGGCATAGTACTCTGTTTCTCGGCCTTAATACTAGGGTTAGGAGTTTTGCTGTTTACTTTTCTGTCTCATTTTCGTCTTCCAAGCTCCTGGGTGGAAAACGCTCCTGACTCTTTCACAGCCCAAAACGTGGCGACTCCCATTTCTCTCACCAGCGTAATAAGCACAGTGGGAGTTTTATGCGGATTCGGGCTGGGGTTGGTTTTGGAAAAGCAAAAAGGAGGTCACTCCACAGAAGGATCATGGCGGCAAAAGTCAATCCGGATGCTCGTGGGCTCCGCTGTCCTCTTCGGCCTGTGGAAGCTCCCTGGGTTGTACCATCCGGAAGGACACATGGCTGCACACATATATCTATTCTTGGGAGCAGCCCTGCCCGGGTTCTGGATCTCAGGCCCGGCCCCACTGCTTTTCGAATTTCTGGAACGTCAGTGGGATTGATCTATCGTCTCAAACACTACCCTTCCATGCCTTTTTAATCCGCCGCAAATCTACCTCTTGCCGAAACAGGGGTTTCCGTCTAACATGCCGACCGATATGAGACAAAACAGCAAGAATAAACAAATCGTATTTTCTCTTTTTCAAGCCAAAATGAAGTGGACATTGTTCTTTTGGTTGTCATCTATCTTGTCCTTTGGGTGCGGAGATAAGATCGGTGATTCATGCTCATCGAACGTTGACTGCGCAAACGACGGGAGCCGAATTTGCGATCTCTCATCTCCCGGCGGGTATTGCACCATCGAAGGTTGTGCAGGAGGAAGTTGTCCGGATGAAGCGATCTGTGTCGCCTTTTATCCCACAAATTTTTTGACTGTTTCCTGCGACCCTGAAACCGAAGACACAATCTGCGAACCTTGTGATCCCGAGGCCGGTAAAGAATGCAATGCCTTCTGCGATCCCGACTCCCCGGTCCGTGAATGCGAACCTTGTGATCCACAAGTCGATGACCACTGCAACCAGCATTGCGAAGAAGAGTTGCTGCCGACAGATGATTGTTTACCTTCAGAGATTTGTCTCGGGATGGGTTTTTGCGCAAGAAGAGACACTGAGAAACGCTATTGCATGCGCAAATGCTCCAACTCGGGAGATTGCCGGAACGGATACACCTGTCGCAAAACGGGAACCGATGGTTCGGTTCTGGCGCCGAAATTAGGTGAGCCGTATTTGTATGAGGAACGTGGGTTCTGCGCACATGAATAA
>JAABSF010000379.1 GCA_011390535.1 Deltaproteobacteria bacterium
GCCGTCATGGCCGTCATGTCCGTCGTGTCCGCCATGGCCGTCGTGGCCACCATGGCCGTCGTGGCCGCCGTGGTCACCGTGGTCGCCATGGTTGGTTGTGGCACCAAAAGTGGAAAGAGCAGACAGAAAGAACCGGTCACAATCCCTAAAGAAGCAGAAGAGACAAGATCTCGCTCAAAAGACAAGCCCGACGCCCCTGAATGGGGTAAAGGGGCCGAGGCCGAAGAGCCGGAAACAGGATCCGCGGCAACAGGCCGGGTAACGTTTAATAAGATCGGAGGGGGCATGGTCCACCTCGCTGTAAAGACCCCTGGTGTCCGAGTGCCCTCCGGCACAGGCAAGGTCCGAAAGGTTCAGGTGATACGAGACGAAAAATCCTACAAGAGCTTCATCTCCAAGCTCCCCAAAAAGACCATCACCAAGGGACCGGGTCGGCCTAACCCAGACCCGCTGTTGAAACACCCCAGAGTGGATTTTACGAAGGAGATGGTTGTGGTGGTGGAGTACGACTTTATGTGGTCCCCGCCCAAGATTAAGAAGGTCCAAGTAAAAGACGGGAAGTTGATGATCCATGCAAAGTTCAAGATGAATGAAGCCATCATGCAGCACGCCTACGGCGTGGGCTCCTACACCGCCATCGTGGTCCCACGCTCCGACCTAACACCGGCTCTAGAGACCCCCTGATCGAGGCTCAATCACTGTCGCAAGCTCTACACTTCGGCTTAACTCCCCAGCTTTGCACTTCTATTTAACACCTCGAGACAACTATGCAGCTTGCTATTCTATTTAACACCTCAGTTTTCCACTCTATATAACTTCGCCCGGTCACTTATCCCGGTCGCTTGCTCACATGGTCTTTTTCAAACAGGCTGCATACTCCTTGCAGTCTTTCATTTTGAAGCATTTGGTAAACTGCTCTTTGGTTTTTTTGTCTTTTTCATTGTCCGAGTCCCAATGCTTCTCGCATTGCTTCTGAAACATCTCGCCGGCGACGCTCTGTTTCAATTTAGCCTTCATCTTCTCTTTCATCTCCGCAGGGACCTTGTCTCCCATGTCGGCCATGAACACGGCCACTAGTTCATCTGCACACTTAGAGTTCTTTTCCGACAAAGTCTTGCAATTGACTTCAACGGCTTTCCCCTCTTTGTCTTTGCTGTCGCCACTTTTCTTGTCACATGCGCCAAGGATCATAATAGAAGTCAACAGCGCGATACCGATAAGCTTTTTCATAACTACACTCCTAACGAATTTTTGAAGAAACCTTCCAGCTTCTCCATTGATTTGCGCCCGGAACACCTAGAAACAGCTCATCAAAAAACTTTAAAAACGATTTTGAGTTGAGCCCGTAAATAAGCGCAGGCTAGAAGGGACGAACTGTACAGGAAACCAACATTAAATAAAAGATGCGTTTTTTCTTTTTCTTTCTCGCTTTTTTTAAACATCACCAAACCCCACATGGACCTTCAATGGTGAAACAAGCTCCTTTACATTTTTAAAACCCAAGCACTCAGACCATTCATAAGTAAGGAAAAATTGCTGTCTCGCCCTCCAATTACTGTCTCGCCTCCTTGTAAGGATCTCTCCTTTAACCAACTAAAATGCTTGCATAAATTACTTGACTGTGCCATTTGGAAGGTCCGCGAAACAAATACCGTTTCGCTTGAACGGGTAGCTTAGCCTGACCGGCCTCCCACAAATCTAATCAGCCCGAATCTAACCAGTCGGTGCCCAAAACGTGAGGTATAACAATGTTTTCAATCGCAAGCATCGAAGATCGAATCCACGAATTCAACAAGATCCCCTTCCAGCTCTACGGAAAGGATTTACTCCTTACCCAAGAGCACAGCGTCCAAGATATAAACGCCGTACTAAAGCTGGCGGATATTTTGCGCATTCTGTATAGAAACAATGTCAGCACCCGTTGTTTTGAAGGAGGTCTGGCCATTTCGCAGTTCAGAGACATGTCAACCCGAACCCGTTATTCTTTTGTCTCAGCCGCTGAACTTCTAGGACTGTCAGTACAAGAATTGGATGAAACAAAATCCCAGATAGCACACGGAGAGACCGTACGGGAAACCTCCAATATGATATCTTTCCTCTCCGAAGTAATAGGTATCCGAGACGATCTCTTCATCGGCAGGGGAAACACATATATGAGGAAGGTGGGCGAGGCTCTGGATGAAGGCTTCGCCGAAGGCGTGCTGGGACATCGGCCGGGAATTGTAAACCTGCAATGTGATATCGACCACCCGACCCAAACAATGGCCGACCTTATGCACATCTCTTCTGAATTCGGCGGTCTGGAGAGCCTGAAGGGCAAAAAGATCGCCATGAGCTGGGCCTATTCACCCTCCTACGGAAAACCATTGTCGGTCCCCCAAGGGATCATAACTCTCATGACTCGTTTCGGTGCCCACGTCACCCTGGCTCATCCGCAGGGCTATGATCTTCTGCCCGAAACCATAGAGTCCGCGCGCTCCAACGCCTTAGAATCCGGCGGTAATTTTGATGTAGTGGACTCCATGGACGCCGCATTTGAAGGCGCTCACGTAGTCTATCCGAAGAGCTGGGCGCCCTTCCAGGTGATGAAACGGCGCACTGAGCTAATGGAAGCAAATGACCAGCCTGGAATAAAAGCACTGGAAAAGGAATGCCTGGATCAAAACAAACAATACATCGATTGGGAATGCGACGAAAGACGTATGGCAATGACGGACAAGGGCAAAGCATTGTACATGCACTGCCTTCCCGCCGATATCTCAGGTGTATCTTGTGAAAAAGGAGAGGTAGCTAAAGAGGTCTTTGATCGGTACCGTATCAAAACTTATTTCGAAGCCCGTTACAAACCATACATAATCGCGGCATTGATAGTGCACGCTCGCTTCCGGGATCCGGCTGCCCTTGTAGATCATATGCTTCGTAGAGACCACCGCCGTGTAGGCATTCTTTAGAGGTTTTGTGAAGTGAATGGAGCGATCCTGGATGGAGCAATCATGGATGGAGCAATCGTGAATAATGAATGGAGCAATCCTGGATGGAGCAATCGTGAATAATGAATGGAGCAATCAATGACATCTGAAAAAATAAAGAGCGCAGCACTCTCATACGAGAAACAAATGGTCTCTTTTCTCCGAGACATGATCCGCATTCCCTCAGAGAGCACCCATGAGTCTGAGGTGATCAAACGCATTGAAAGCGAAATGAAATCCGTGGGCTTCGACGAAATCCGCATAGACGGCATGGGCAATATTCTGGGCCGTATAGGCAACGGTCCTGCGGTAATCGCGTATGATGCCCACATCGACACGGTGGGCGTCGGGAGCCGTTCCGAATGGACATATGATCCGTTCGAAGGCAAGCAAGAAGATGGGGTGATATACGGTCGAGGAGCTTCCGACCAAACAGCCGCCATGGCATCCATGGTTTACGCCGGAAAAATTGTAAAAGAACTGGGACTCGCCCCCCAACATACCCTCTGGATGGTCGGCAGCGTACAAGAGGAAGACTGTGACGGCTTGTGTTGGCAGTATATACTGCGGGAAAATGTTTTAGCTCCGGATTGCGTGGTAATTACCGAGCCGACCAATCTGGGGATTTACCGTGGGCATCGCGGCCGAATGGAGATGGCGGT
Source organism: Deltaproteobacteria bacterium (assembly GCA_011390535.1). Lineage (GTDB taxonomy): Bacteria > Myxococcota_A > Polyangia > HGW-17 > SLPX01 > SLPX01. The sequence continues at coordinate 3,632 of JAABSF010000379.1, forward strand.
GCAAACTTTTGGTGTGTCTTGCCATGGCTCCGCTCCTGAACGCGGCAAAAATGCAATCTACATGATGGCCAAGGTACTGAACGGAATTGAAAAGCTGAATGACAAATTGGCCCATGACAGCTTTTTGGGTAAAGGCACCATCGCCGCCAGCTTTATCTCTTGCGAGACACCGTCTCTTTGCGCGGTTCCTTCGGGTGCTTACATTCACCT
>JAABSF010000380.1 GCA_011390535.1 Deltaproteobacteria bacterium
TGTTCAAGGACAACATTCCAAAATAGACGTTGCATCCTAAGGAGCACTTTGAGGCGAATTGCTTGGGATTCGGCATCCGCCATTTTGACTTCCGCCTCAGCGGCGTTAATCTTCGCCCCTCGCTGAGCGATCCACCCGAGAGGAATTGAGAGGGCGAGACCCCACTCAACTCTTGACTCGGAGTTGTCATGGGCTCGACCATAAGCGGTTTCGACCTCCAACTCGGGGTTCGGAACAGCACCGGCTGCAACAACAGCGGCTTTGGCAGCCGCCTTCTTTCCTTTACCGGCCATTACAAGAGGATGCCGATCCACAAGGCGCACGATATCAGGCCATGCGATTTTTACCTCAGAGGGATTGGATTTATTTGTGTGGTACCGTTTCAATCTAATGGGTATTTTGATAATTTCATTTTCTTTATTAGTTGACTTCTCCGCTGCCACCATCGCACCATCAAAGGTGCCAAGAAAACAAAGGGTCAACAAAACGATAAAGCTTCGCATCGAGTTTTCCTTTCCGCAGAACCCCTACGAATTCACTAAAACGCAGAATGGTTTTCCATGAATCAGAGATCATCCATAACGCAACACAAAGCCGATGGGCGTTTTAGGGCACGCGGATCACCGAATACTGAAAACCAATATTAAATTAATTGAAAAAGAACTCTCAGGCTCGAGGGGGGCGGAAGACCCGGGAATGTATGCCGGCGAGAAGAATAAAATCATACAAATCGAAACAATACTCCGGCTTGAAACGGGGAGTCGCCGAATAGGCTATCGAAAAGGTGTAAAGCACAGAGGCATGCCCAGGGCACCAAAACCATGGGCATTCATCTTCGCATGGTTCATGATCATTATTATCGTTATCATGGTGACAAGGCAGCCCGTCTTCGTGATGCATAGAGGAGAAGACTTCATTCGGAGGTTCCACGGCGGCAGCCAGAATCGGCCCACCAATCATCCATGCAAAAGTCGCAAGCAATATAATAGACAAAAAGCGCTTCGGTATCACACTGAACCTTCCCCCCTTAACTTACTGCTGCATTCATGCAAGAGTTCCAAAACAAAACCATCACCAAGAGAATAATGCACCAGCTTACCCTCGGTTCTGGATTTGACGAGCTTCCGCCCTTTCAGAAGAGAGAGTTGATGAGAGGTGGCGGAAACAGATAGACCTACAACCTCGGATATCTCGCAAACGCAAAGCTCACCCCCTACGAGCGCGCCAAGGATCCGAACCCTTGTAGGGTGAGAAAACGCCTTGAAGGTCTCGGCTATTTCTCCGGCAAGCTCTTGGGACGGCATGACCCTCCTCGCGCTCTCAACACGAGCCATATCAAGTGAGAAAACGCTGCACAAATCAACGCTCTCATTCTTTCGAACGTTCTCAGCTTTCTCTCTTTTTCGGACACACTTTTTTGATACCATCGGCAAAGGAGTTACACCTCACGCTTTTGATTCATGTTTTCACGTTTTTGTTTGCAGTTTACATTTCTACACTTGTTCAAGTGTGGAAGGTTGAGGTGCCCTTGTCAAGCAATACCAACCCCTTTTTTTGGGAAAACTATCATAAACCCTGGTACTCTCTAACGACGGAAAGTAGGGGGTCTTGAATTATCCTATATGACTTTACAATGTAAGCTTTCAGATTGACAAGAAAAGCCCCGTGAATCCCAATCGGAAACCCAAAATAAGGGAGTTTTCATGGATAGAAAAGAATTCGTTGAGCAGCTAAAGAAAAAGCATGTTTTCTGGAGTTATTCTCCCGAAGCAGAGCTGCCTGACGAGATCATCATTGAACACACCCTAAAATACGGTGATGTTATAGATATCATAAATCTATTTAAGAGCTTTTCAAAAGATTGCATTACAAGAATTTGGCTTGAATCAATGAGCCATGATATCCGCTTTGAGAAGACAAATTATTACTTGAAGCTTTTCTTTTTAAAGAATCTCGAAACCCATGAACCGGTTGAGACCAGATATGAAAAAATTAAAAGGCTTAGCGAAGAAAACTGAGAAACTTCTCTTGAAGTTATCCAGGTCGAAGCTTTTGGAAGATTTTACATTTGTGAGTGGATCAGCGTTGGCATTTCACCTTGAGCATAGATTAAGCGAAGATATTGACTTGTTCGCCTGGCAACAGGAAATTGATAAAGAAAAGATCGTTGTGGCAATCCGAGAATTGGAGTTATCCTTCCGAATTATGAGTGGAAGCAGCAAACAAATAAATATTATCGCAGAGAACGTCAATCTTACTTTTTTTGCACAAGGTTGGGATTTATTAAAAGACCGTGAACATATAACCGGAAACCTTTATGTAGCTCCATTGAACATTTTAGCAGCAATGAAAATCAACACATTGTTCCTGCGTGCTAGATATCGAGACTATTATGACCTCTATGTTCTTAACAAAGAGGTATTTTCATTTACCGAATTGTTTGCAATCGGAAAAAACATGATGCCTGAACTTTCAATGAAACTGTTCCAGACATCCCTTGTTTACACCAAAGATGTAAAAGACAACAACATAAACCACCTATCACCTAAATACAAAACATCTCTAGAGCAGATTGAAGCGCATTTCCGTAAAGAAATCGAAACCTGGATCAAAAAACAGAGTCAATCCTAAAAACTTCCGGTCATCGATTAACAAGGGACCGGAAGTCAATGATCACATGCGTTGGGGCCGGCTTCCAGGTTTCCTTTTAGAAAATCCCTCACAATGGCATCAGGTTCTCCACCAGGGACTCCCACTATGACCCGAATATTGTTTTGATCAAAAAGCATCTGAGCGCGCGATCCCATTCCTCCTGCGATAATAACGGTGGCTCCTTGGTCATGAAGCCACTTCGGCAGAGCACCGGGCTCATGTGGTGGAGAGACAAGCTCTTGCTTGTCCATAATCTCTGTTCCATCATCGCTCACATCATAGAGCGCAAACTTTTCACAATGCCCGAAATGCAAAGATAAACTATTGTTGGTTACAGGTAACGCGACCTTCATTCATTCACCGCCTTTCTCTAAAGATTCCTGACTTAAAGATGCCTGACTTTTCAGGACTAATTTCTTCCACATTGATCTGATATCTGTTGCGGCCCTGCTCTCGCCATACTCTGTTACCGCCTTTTTGTTGACTTGAGCAGCCGTAACAGACTCATCATAATGAATTTTTCCTAATACCGGTATATCCAGCTCCGTCGCTATTTTTTCTATTTCTTTAGAAATCTCTGGATTGATATCCGCTTTATTTATGCAGATAGAGGTTTGAAGGTTAAATTGCCCACAGAGCTCTACTACCCGCTCGAGATCGTGCAACCCGGACCGCGTGGGCTCAGTAACCACCAGCACCATATCCGCTCCGGCTACAGAAGCTATGACAGGGCAACCTATCCCAGGCGAGCCATCAGAGATCAGCAGCTTTCGCTGTTTCAAGAGAGACAAATCTTTGCCCTCTTTACGCACCAGGGAGACGAGCTTACCGCTGTTTTCTTGTGCGATACCGAGACGCGCATGTACCATAGGACCGTGGCGTGTATTGGAGAGGAACCACTGTCCGTTTACAGCAGGTAAAAGCTCGATAGCTTTTTCCGGACAAATGTCTTCACACACCCCGCACCCTTCACATGAGATTGGATCGACTGTATATGAAATCTGAGCTGCGCCATCTGTTCTGTTGATGGCATCAAAGCGACAATAACCCGCACACAAACCGCATCCGATACACAGACTTTCATCAATCAAAGCCTTTTTTCCCCCGGAGAAAGGATACCGCCTGAGAATGTTTGGTTCCAGCACCAGATATAAATCTGCGGCATCCACATCACAGTCCACGAC
>JAABSF010000381.1 GCA_011390535.1 Deltaproteobacteria bacterium
GGACCGGCTCGAGGCTTCTTCGCTCGTGACAAGGGTTGCCGATGAGGAATCACCGCTTGTCCCCAAAACTAAAATATCGTCAACATTTTTTGGGTCGACAAGCAAATCTCCACTAATGGGACTGGTATCCTGCAGATGGTCCGGAACTTCTTTTGCCATCTCCAAAGGTGTTGTAGTCTCAAACAGCATCTTGCAAAATCCGTTCAATAAGCTTTTTGCGGATGGTGCGAGAACACTCTATCGATGAATCCCACTGTTTCACCAATACATCAATCATGTTCTGTGCACCCAACAAGGACTTGCTTTCATCCACAAGTTGATAGTGATCATTTACGTTTACACGGAGTCCAGGGTTGATCCGCCCGGATCGTTCGATTCTTACGTTCACTGCCCCGGTTACTACTCCTGTTTCATCTTTTCTTTCTCTTTGTCCCTGCATGATCATTTTGCCAAGGCCCGGCGATCCAATTAGACCGTTCCAAAGATTCTTGGGAGCCAAGGAGTCACCTATTCGTTGTATCTCATCTTCAGATTCAAGAGGAATATGACTGTCCATATTCATACCAAGCATAGAAACAGGTGTTTCAGAGAGTATACTGAAAACACCAACGGCCAAATCTCTGAGTACTGGAAAGTGATCCTCCTTAGTCGTACTAATCTGGAAACGGAAAAACTCAACATGGAGTTCAAGCCAGTCGGTTTCAAACCGAGCAATCTGAGGGTGTATCAGAATGCCTTTCGCCGAATCCGCCTCTTTTTGTCTTATAAGTTTGTGGGCGCCAAACCATGCAGGCTGAAATAACTGCGGATTAAAATTTCCGATAAGCACAATTGTCATGCTTTCAGTTGTGTGTCGTGCAAAACTCATCGCGTAATCCGTAATCCCAAACCAAAGCCCCATAGACCCCAAAGAGCGGCCATCTCTACACCCTTTGTGCCTGATTTTCTAACAGAAAGATACCAGGTATGTCGATCATTTATCAAGATAAAAGGAAAACGAAAAGACATCAAATCCACTCCAAGATATGGGTGTAGACATATCTACGTTGAACGCTTCCGG
>JAABSF010000382.1 GCA_011390535.1 Deltaproteobacteria bacterium
TTCCGGGGATCTGTGCGGAACTACTACAAAACAGGACCTTATCTCGATACTGAAAAAAACACCCCGGATCAAAACGCCGGATCGAACCACCTAATACCGGACCCGTTTGTAGAAAAATTCGTACTCAGCGACCTGCATCATCTTGTCTTTCGCCGAGTTTCATGGGTTACTGACAACTTTTCTTTGGCTAGTTGTTCTCCTCTCCACCTCGTTTTCTCCGATGTTGACTCTTTTTATAGGGACAGTGGACAGATCTGTTTAGGAAGTGGTTTGTTCTTATTTTTGTTCGCCGACGGTGGGCTTTACTTTTTGTTTGGCTCCTGAGGATGGTTTTTCTTCTCCTGCCCCTGCGGCCTCTTTTTCTGCTTCTGCTGATTCTGCCGCTTCATCTGCTTCTTTCTTTTCCGGCTCCTTTATCATGGGCCTGGGTACCCGACCTGATTTCAGCAGCTCCCAGAGTTTCTTCGTTGCGATTCTTCCGGACTGACGAAAAACTCCCTCCCAAGGGTGATACATATCATATTTACTCATTACAAAAGCCAGAAAAAGCCAGGTTACGACATTGACTTTGAACTTTGATTTGTACTGAAAGACCCTCTTACCTGCTCTGTTTAAGATTCTTATCTCCAGAGCGTAAGTCTCCCAACCGTAAGCAGGTAAAACCGTAGCAGTCAAAATACACAGAATACTTGAAAACCAGTTCCAGGCTGTTACCGCGCCACCCGAGAGCTTGTGGACTACAATCTGGACCCGGAAATCAAACTCCTTGGAGTCATCCTCCACGACCTCGAATTGTTCTGAACGCTCCATCTCTCGGCCTGCCTTTATTTGGCAGTGACCGGATCCGTGATGAGAATTCCCCTCTCCCGGGGTGAAGCATTTGATCCTCACCTTGGGTTTATGCTTAGGTATCTCCATGTCGGGGTGTGGAAATCGCCTCACCTCCTTGAAATCCGTTGTATTGAAAAAAACGCAACCGGAAGAGAGCACACTACCTGCTAAGGTCACCAGGACCAAAAAGCACGCCGTGACTCTATTATTGTTGTTCATAGTTCTGAAGCACATAAAATAATTCACCGTTTGTAGGAATTGAATTTGGTCAAATTTTGTCCAAGTTGATTAACCCTAGATTAACCCTCGGTTTAAAATTGGGTAAAGTTGGGTAAAGTGGAGTATAGAGTGCAGATTATGGAATGGATGTCAAACAAAGACGTGAAATTTCGGCTGTAACCGGAAGCTTACTGTCCGGTAAACTGAATCACGTCGGCGGAAACAGTGGCCTGCTTTACGCACCAGAAACCGAGATAGCTCGTGAATTTGAAATCCCAGGTGACATTCGCCAGGGCTTGTGAACCGCCGAGTTTGGCGTTTTTATGAAGGTCGGCCATGGCTTTCCGCCAGAGCGAAGAATCACCAAGGGGGATGGAGCAGAGCGCGCTCCCTGTAGTGGCTACGCCGTAAACGCCCTTTTTGGCGATCGTATAGTTAGCCTTGTTGAGCTGTACCTGCGTCTGGATTGAGTGCTGAGCCGCACCCGTCATACCACAACCGGATATACCGATCACCATCAAAGCACCAGCAACTGCCAATAGAACAATCTTTTTCATCTCTTTCTTCCTCCTGTTAAGAATGTTAACAATGCAATACATTGCAAGAAACGATACGGAATGTAGGGTTGCCCCATCGATTCTGTCAAGCTTTTTAAAGAAAAAAACTTCATCCCGTACCTATAGTTAAAACCGCCAAAAATAAGGACAAACAGGTTAAAACACTCAAAAAAAACCATTGATAGAGTGAGCGAATCGGAACTTCATGCATTTGTAGACAAACAAGTTCCAATTGCTCCCGCCGCCAATTTCAATATCGCCTACTTTGCTTCAAAGAACCTCTTACGAAAGAAAAAAACTAACCTTCCAATATTATTTCCCATGATTCATATGGCGGATTGGGCTGAAGCTCGGTCAAAAACCTGGAGGGGCGCAATATCTTATGAAAATCATTCTCCGATTCAGAAACTGCGGGACGACAGAGGTAGAGATATTCCTTGGCCCTTGTGACCGCCACGTGAAAAAGCCGCCTCTCCTCTTCCTCTCCTTCCGGATCTCTCAACGCCGGAGCTGAAGGAAACATCCCATCACAAAGGCACAAAATAAAAACAGCTTGCCACTCCAGCCCCTTGGCCTGATGAATAGTTGACAGCACCAACTTGTCCTCTTCCGGATTCCCATCCGCTGTCTGCACCCCTTGGGCGGCCAGGGCCAGATCCGATAGAAAGGGCTCGATCTGATCATAACGGGCAGCAAACTCAGCCAGCCCTCGGATGTCTTCGATCCTATCTTCGGCGTTGGAGTAACTGCGCAAGGCATAACTCTTGTATGGCGCTTCCGCAAACCACAACATGGCTTCTCTTACTCCGCCCTGAGCCACATGGTGGCGCATAATTTTCATACTCTCGGCCAACTCTACAAGCGCCGCCCCCACGGCTCCCGATACCTTAAGGTTTTCATCATTAGGTGATTTATTTCCTGTGATCCGTTCTATTACTGTTTCCAGTAACCCAACGTCCATTCCATCTTTTTTCTGCTTCCGCAACGCCTGTATGACCTTTTGGGCGGTCTTTCGTCCTAAACCGTTTTGCACGCCGAAAACGCGCCCCAAGGCCAACTCATCTAGTGGATTGCTCAAAACCCTGAAAAACGAAATCACATCTTTGATATGCGCTTGTTCGAAAAAGCGCAGTCCCGACCTGACGGAATAAGGG
>JAABSF010000383.1 GCA_011390535.1 Deltaproteobacteria bacterium
ACCCCGCTGACAGCCGCTGTAGTCGAAGCTTAAGCAGTCATCCGAGCAGCTTAAGGTTCCGTTGCCCCGTCCCTGGGATGCGCAGGTCTCTTCGGCCAGATTGTCTCCATCACAGACCTCATCTCCATCTATCAACCCGTCACCACAAATTGAAGTTATGCACCCAGTCGTGTCAAAAAGACAGCTCTCATCACATGCCAAGGTGCCGCCTTTGTATTCGAGAGATTCACAGGTCTCGCCCCCAAGATCAGTCCCGTCGCAAGATTCAGCACCATTCAAAACACCGTCTCCACAAAACCCCGATGCATCTACGCTCGCATCACCATCTTCAGTGCGGGAAAAAGAAACCGTGCACCCCACCATAAAAGTCAATGTGGCGGCACAACATATAAACAAACCTAAACGATGAAATAGTCTACTCATGCAAGGATCTGTTCTACAAATAAAAACCTTCATCTAAAAAACCTAAACCTAATGAGCCGTAAAAACACGCTCGCAGGACCGCCGAGACGCTCGCAGGGCAAGACGCAAGCGAGCAGCCGGCGCAGAGTACTTGATGTACGTGAGGGGGACAGCGCAACATAGCGGAATGGATCAACGGTCAATATGAACGTGTTTAGTTGTTTCATTGTATTGTCAATTGTGTATGTTACACCCTAATTACCGGTTTTCAAAATAGAAGTTTCTATAAAACAGGTGTATTATCATCTGAATCGATTACCTCCGTGTCGCCAATAAGAAAAAGGAGTTGAACCGTGTCACTGGAAGACTGGGCTATACAAGCACGAAATGATTCTCTGGACTGGTCGAGCATACTGTCGGAAGCAGCTGCTGATCCCAAAATCGGAGCAATCTTCTGGGAGAAAAAGAGAGCAGAGTGGCGAGAACTTGTAAAAAACCGGTTTGACTCAGCTGCAAGAAAACAACTCGTAGGAATAAAAAACAAAAACTTGCGGTCTCAAATACTCAGGACATTGGTCTCCATAAGTGATCTCACCAGAAGTCTGGACGAAAAGGGCGAAGACATGGAAGGGTGTGGAGACATCCTATTTCGCATTCAAACAAACCTAGACAAGCTGGTGAAGTGTATAGACCGTTTGGGCTCCAGCTACCCTAAGCTGAAAAAAGCAATCCATGCAGGTCCGAAAGGAAAAGAAAAAAGCCCGGACGTAAAAAATATCTCTGCAAAACATGGTTCGCCGCCACCGGTTCCAGACAAAGAGGTTTCCAACAAGCGGAAAGATATTAAGGGTCGAGACGAAGAAAGAAAATATCGTGGAGGCGACAAACCGCAGGACGGTTCCGTGCAGGATGCTGCAGAGAAGAGCAAGAAACACCGCTCACATTTATCTGTGCCGGCAGAGCTGCCTCCCGATTCTGTATCTCCGGAAGCAGAGCGGAAAGAGATGTCCATTAAGGAAGAAATGGTCTCCGATGATCAAGTCATCGAAGAATTCGACGTGGAAGTCGCAGCCGATGAAGATGTAGAGAGCATTGGAGAAACCGGCCAAAATAAAAAAGCATCATCTCCCTCCAAGAGCCCCTCGCTCCAGGAGGAGCCACAGCTTCCCTCAGAGCCCTCCTCCGAGATTGCTCCCAAGCCTTCTGCCGCAGAAGAAGGCAGAAAAAAAAGAGCTGATGAAAGCAAGGCGCTTTTAAGCAAAAAAGAAAATCAGATCAAAGAAAATGAGAAGGAGTGGGAAGAGGACGAAGACTCGGATGATGTAGAGATTCAGTCGGTAGATCTGTTAAAAGACGAAGATGTATTGGAACAGCCTGTCATCCGCCTCACCAAAAAGAGAGAAGAAAGTGTGGCCAATCATCCGGTGGATAAAAAAGAAGTTGAATCCGCCGGCGAACCCTCGGAAAATGATGAAGCTTCAACAGCAGAAGGAGAAAAAGAAATAGAATCCACTGCTTCCGCCTCATCATCTGAACAGAGTATCAGCCATCGAGATGAAACAGGCGCTGAGGCACAACCCACCGGTTGTAATGACGACGCGCCACCGTCAATGGGGCGTTCTCCCCAAAACTATGGCGATGAAGATGCAAGACTGACCCTATTGGAATTGTATTTAAGGAGCCTTAAATCCCAAGACACTCTCCAGGCAGAACAAATAATGATGCTGGACCAGGTCGTGACCATTTTAGGCAGCGCTCTTACCCGGGACTCGGAGGATTTGTCGGGTCGTATAGCCAGATTGGACAGAATATACACCAGACCAGACGAATCTCCACTAAAAGGAAAACAACGGGAGGAAAGGGAAAAAGAGATTTTTGCTCTATGCCGAATAATGCGGCGCACCATGATGGAATCATGGCAGAAAGCTTCCCCCGAGGGCCTGGATTTGGAATTGACTCCAGCCACCGCAATGGATCATGCCTTCGAACTGCCCATAGTCCGACTAGAACGATCTCTCCGGGAAGGGCTCACAAGGTGGAGACTCCCAAATTTCTTGAGTAGACTCGTAGGCCCCGCTCAGAGCTTCTGTTACAAGGTTAAAGCTCAAAAAGGGGTCCCCCTCTCGTGGCCCATCCCTGAAAACCGACTGGAAATGAGCCTTGTGGCTGAACCCGAAGGAGTTTATATCCAAGCTCTTCATCTCCTTGAGCCTAGCGAAGATGCTCCCTTAGGGCTCATTGCTTGTCCCGAAACTCATGGAGGCGGGGTCTGTTTCCAAATCCTTCTCTCATCCGAGACAGAGAAAAACAAAAAACCATCATCCGGCGGTGATGATCAAGAAGGTCGATTCGCAGAACAGACTAATGAAGAGCTCGTCAAAAGGTTCGCTGTTTCGGAAGTGAGCCGGTTCGTGCGACACCTCGAAAAGTATCCTCAACGTTGATCTATTCAGGAGTATTCATCATTTATAGTTGTCAATTTCCGTCAGGGTTGTATCCTAAAAATTTAGAGCGAGCCAATGGTTGCGGAAGCAAAGGAGGTGCCCGCCAGTGATGACAAAAGATGAAATGGTGGAGTCGGTGTCGGGGTATTTGAAAAACACGGATCTCTCTCCTCTAAAAAAGGCGTACGCCTTTGCTCAGCAGGCCCACAGAGAGCAAAAAAGAAAGAGCGGTGAACCTTATGTTGTTCATCCGCTCGGAGTAGCCAAAATTCTGATACAGCTAAAAATGGATATCCCCTCCATAATCGCCGGGTTGCTCCATGATGTTGTAGAAGACACAGAGCACACCACCGAAGAAATACGGATACGTTTCGGCCCTGAAGTAGCTTACCTTGTTGAAGGTGTTACCAAATTGGGCCACCTTCGATATCGCACAAGACAAGAGAAACAGGCTGAGAACTTCCGTAAGATGCTTTTGGCGATGTCCAATGACATTCGGGTATTCCTTATAAAGCTATCGGATCGGCTGGACAATATGCGCACGCTGAAATCAATGAGGCCCGCGCAACAGGAACGAATATCCAGAGAAACCTTGGATATTTATGCGCCGATAGCTAACAGGCTCGGAATTCAATGGTTTAAATCGCAATTGGAGGATTTAAGCTTCCGTTATTTGAATCCTCCGGCATATAAAGACATATTGTCAAGGATCGAAGAAACAGAGGTACCGCGACAGAAGTTCATCGAAAACGTGATCAAGGTTCTAGATGAAGAAATGGAGCGGGCGTTCATACCAGGAGAGGTTCAGGGAAGACCAAAGAATCTTTACAGCATCTTTCAAAAGATGCAAAAAAAGAGAGTTCAGGAAATCGACCAGATTCATGACATTGTAGCATTTCGCATCATAACTGAAACAGAAAAGCAGTGCTACGAAGCGCTGGGCCGGGTACACAACCTGTTCGTGCCCATACCAGGCAGGTTTAAA
>JAABSF010000384.1 GCA_011390535.1 Deltaproteobacteria bacterium
AATTGTCGGGTTTTAGATCTCTATGCACAATACCTTTCTCATGAGCGGCTCCCAACGCCGAAAGAACCTGTGACAACACCACAAAAGCACCGGCGGGTTCCAAAACATCGCACTCATCCAAAACATCTTCGAGAGAGGCCCCTTCCAAAAGCTCCATCACCATGTAATAAGAGCCACCCGGCGCCTGCCGGAAATCGTATACTTCGATTATATTGGGGTGCCCTATGGCTGACGCCGCCTGGGCCTCACGGATCATTCTAGTGAGCAGTTCTTCGTTTGCCTCCAACACCTGGTGGAGCACCTTGATGGCGCAGCGCCTACCTATGAGCGTGTGCTTAGCTTCATAAACCTCGCCCATCCCACCACTACCGATGAGCCTAACTAGTTCATATATATCAAGTTTTTTTTCAGCTACATTATCAGACATGGGTTTCACTAAAACAAACTATCAAGAAAATGCGCAATTACCATTCTAAATTTAGGTCAGCCACAAAGTTCTTAAACCACGTGCGCAATTATACCATTTCTTAGTACACCTCGATAATACCGCAATGAACCGACGAAATAAACGATTATCGGGAAAAAGGAGTTTTCGAGCGCGATTCTCCTCTGTATAGTGTCACTGAGTTGAATTTTGAAAATACAAAGAACCTGGTAGAAAAAAATGATGAAAAGAATAACTAAAGCGGTCAAAATAGCCATCGGACCCACATCCTGTTACAGACTCAGTCACCATCGGGCCTGCGAGGGTACTCATGGAGCGTCAAAAAGACCCATTTTTGTGGTTTTCATGCTTTTGTTTTCGGGTTTTTGGTCTGTCTCACATGCAGCTGAGAGGTGTCCTGACAAACCTAAAAACTTACGTGCCGCAAAAAGGCTGGCTACGCGCCTTTACAAAAAGGGCATAGCCCATTACCAGGCGGGCCGTTACAAAAAAGCCGAGCACACATTCAAATGCACTCAGAAGATTCTTCCGGCTGATTTGACCTTGTATTGGATAGGGCGAACCTCTCAGAAGCTTGGAAAACACCGCACCGCCCTGGATATTTTCCTCACACTCGAAGAAAATCCCCCAAAGATTTTAGACAAAGCGGATCTAAAGCAACGAATAGCCGAATTAGGGAAACTAACAAGTGGGGATCTTTCCACTGACGAACCTGATAAAAAAGATCCCCATGAAGTCTCGGGTTCAAAGAGTCGTAAAGGTAACAAAAAGAAGGCTCATGTGGACACCGAATCAAACAAAGCCAACCTCCGCGCCCAGTCAAAGAGAGAAAGAAATATGGAAATAGGCAGCTGGACCACCTGGAGCGCCGGCGCCGTCCTTATCTTAACCGGGACAATTCTTGGGTCTCTGGCTATCCACGATCAACGAAAAATCGAAAACGCCGCCGATGGAGTCTATTGGGACTCTGAGCTGGAAAAACGCTACGAAAGACGACAAAACCTTGTACCTGGATCCTGGGTATGCATCAGCCTGGGAATAGGGGCTGTGGCTGCGGGGACGTTACTATACTTTTTGCGCGGAAAAGAAAAGAAGGAAAAGCTCACCACGTGGCAGTTGACCCCTCTAAAAGGGGGAGCGATGGCCAGCATGCAGCTGAAATATTGATTAAATGAAGGTGGTTTTTCAAGTGCCACCCTGAAAGAGTTGTGAAAATGAAATATTGGATATTCAAGAGAGCAAAAATTGAACAGATCGGCTTTTCTAAAAATAACAGAAAAACTTTTTTTGTATGGTTATCCAAAGCTTACAGCCTTAATTTATTCTTTCCGCTCATCTGCCTCTTAGCTCTGGGCTGTGGAGTAGATCTGAAAGAAGGGGTCTATGCATGCGACCGCGATGGCCCCAGAGGCTGCCCTCCCGGATGGGTTTGCAGCCTCCGCCCTGGTGACAATCAACCCAGATGCTACAAGGTAGGGACATCCACCTGTGGAAACGGTGTTAAAGAAATGGCCGAAGAATGCGACGGCGATGATTTCGGGCAAAGAACATGCGAAACAGAGCTGGGTCTCAGCCATGGTGAGCTTCGATGTACATCTGATTGTACTGTGGATCGATCAGGTTGTTTTCAGTGCCCTAATGGAGTTGTAGAAGGTCCCGAGGATTGTGACGGCGACGCCCTGGGGGGCGAAGACTGCCTGTCTCTCTTAGGTAAAGAGAGCGGAGAATTGAGTTGCACTTCAGATTGTCGGTATGACACCAGCGACTGCCATACCTGCGGTGATACTCTAGTCGAAGGCCCGGAAGAGTGTGACGCAACAAACCTGATGGGTACCACCTGTGAGGATTTTGATTTCGATGGAGGGACGTTGTTCTGTGACGAAGCCTGTATGTTTGATCTATCGGGCTGCTTTGAATGTGGAGACGGTATTTGTGACCGGGATAAAGGAGAGAATCGCCAGAACTGTGTAACCGATTGTGGATGGCTCACAGTATCCGCGGGAGAATACCACACCTGTGGCCTGATCGGCGACGGTGGAATATGGTGTTGGGGCGATAACGATTCCGGACAACTTGGGGCAGCAGAAGCAACCGGCGGAGCGACGCCCGTTGCTGTTACGAATCTCCCTCTCCCGGCCACCTCAGTCTCATCCGGTAGCGAGCATACGTGCGCACTCCTTGAGGACGAGACTGTGTGGTGCTGGGGCAAAAATGAAAACGGCCAGCTGGGTGACGGGACAACGACCCAAAGTGCCACTCCGGTAGAAGTAGTGGATCTCTCAGCCATTAATAAGGTTAAAGCCGGTGACGGTTACAGCTGCGCCATGGGCTATGACGGAGTAGTCTCTTGCTGGGGTTTAAACGATTTACGACAACTCGGAGACGGATCCACTACGGACAGCACTCTCCCTGTGGAGGTCTTGCTGGATGACGACGCTCTGGTGGTGGCTATTGGTCATAGCCACTCATGTTCCATTACGAACAACAACCTGCTTTGGTGTTGGGGAGACAACGCTTTCGGACAACTGGGAACTGGTGACACAACAGACGCTACAATGCCGGTGGAGGCATCAGCCTTCACTTTTGTGGTGGGACCAGGTGATGCAACTCCTATTATGGACACCGCCGCCGGAGATTCCCATAGTTGCGCGCTGGCCCAGATGGGAAGCGTTTGGTGTTGGGGAAGAAATGAAGACGGCCAGCTGGGAAACGGAAACCAATCCACAAACGATGCTACACCACAATTGGTGGAGGGGCTTTCGTCATCAGCCGAACACATCGCAGCAGGGCTCTCTTTTACGTGCGCCCTTCTAAGCACCGGCGAAGTATCATGCTGGGGTTCAAACACGAACGGCCGCCTCGGCAACAGAGACGAGTCAGTGACCTACAGCACGGTTCCGCTTAGAGTGGAAGGCATGGATGACGCCGCATACATATCCACCGGCTTCCGGCACGCCTGCGTAATGCTCGGGGATCAAACATTGTGGTGCTGGGGACAAAATACACGTGGTCAACTTGGCGTCAGCACAACTGAGACACAAAGCGCCACACCGCTGAGAGTCAACGAACCCTGACACAGTGAAACGACCCCACAGAGTGCGGTTCAGGTTTGGATGAAACAGAATCAGAGTTTGAAGAGCTGATGAATTCTCCCATTATCGAAAAAATAAAAGATTGGTTCAAGATTGAAGAATCTTTGTGCGATTCAAAGGATACTGAAACAAACGCACCCACAAACGATGACGTTGCCTTGCCGCCGACTAAGAGTCTCCAGCAGGAGACTAGATCAGAAAACTTGCTACATAAATCATTCAGAAAAGCCGCTGTACTGGTTCCTATAGTGGGGAATAACGAAGAACTATTCATCCCACTGATGAAGAGGAC
>JAABSF010000385.1 GCA_011390535.1 Deltaproteobacteria bacterium
GGCAGGGGCTAAATTTGTAGTGTCCGATAGAGGCGAAAGTTTGTCTCCAAAATAAGCCCCTGAAATAATCGCGCCGGCGGTCATAGCCGGCGGAATCCCAAGTCCTCCCCCCACTCCCATCAAGGCTACACCCACCGTGCCGGCGGTAGACCAAGAGCTTCCCGTCGCCAAGGAAATCACAGAACACACTACACAGGTGGCGGCGAGAAAAAACCTTGGACTCATTAGCTTAAGGCCATACACGATTAGTGAGGGAACCACACCTGCAAGGATCCATGTGCCGATTAAAATACCTACTACCATAAGAATCAGACAAGCGGGCAGAGCCATATGAACGGACCCAATCATCCCGTCTAAGCTGTCGCTCCATTTGACCCCCCTTATGCGCGCGGTAATAACTGCAACCGCCGTAGAACAAACCAGCGCCTGATGAGGCATGGACATCTTGTAAAAAACTACAGTGACCCCCAGGGAGGCAACCAGAAACAGCACTGGAATCAACGCCAGCCAGAGAGGCATATCCTTAACTCCCGCGGACTCTTTTCGTGCCTCCTGGTCCAAAAACCCTTCCGTGTCCTCTTTCATTTAATATCCTCTAATATCCTCTAATCAAAAGTTCATAAGGAGATCTCAGGGGTATCTGTTTCATGATTCCGTCGGATTATAATCGAACCATCATTACATGTCATGAGATCATGACTCTTTTCAAAAAAAGTTAGTCTTTAAGGCAACTTGACGGTTTTGCCGACAACCGTAAAATAGATCTCGCAAACAAGGGCTCG
The DNA here is from genome assembly GCA_011390535.1 of Deltaproteobacteria bacterium. Taxonomy (GTDB): domain Bacteria; phylum Myxococcota_A; class Polyangia; order HGW-17; family SLPX01; genus SLPX01. The sequence continues at coordinate 783 of JAABSF010000385.1, forward strand.
ACAAAGTATAGAAGAATTCTCCGCAAACAGCGTTCGGGTTTTCATTTTTTAACAGAGAAAACTGTCGTGTTAAAAGATACAGAGCATAATAATCCCTCTCTAACTGTCCATCAAATAAAGCTCTCCGCCGTAAGGGGGCCGCTTAAAGGGCGCCGTTACGGTTTTGCGTCGCACCGTATCAAAGTAGGAAAAGCAGACGACAATGATCTTGTTATTCCAGACGACACCGTGTCCAGACACCACTTCGAAATATTGAGATTCATAGATGGTTTTGTTTTACGGGATAAAGGGTCTACCAACGGGACCTTATTAGACGGCGCAAAAATCAGGGAAGCCTATATAAAACCAGGATCTATTGTTTCAGCCGGTGATACCAAGCTGAAGTTTTTCATTGGAGTTGTCCAACAGCAGCTCCCGCTTTTCAATGGCACATCATTCGGCCCAATGGTATTCACAAGCGATTCCATGAGGAAAATCGCATCCGCAGCAAAAAATGCCTCGTTATCGGATCTCCCTTTTCTTGTGCTTGGCGAACAGGGAACCGGAAAAAAGACTTTTTGCACAGCGGTCCATGAAGCCGGAAAAAGAAAGAACCAGCCTCTTGTATTTTTAAACTCCTCTAACAGCTTTCTTTCAATTGAAAAACCCAATAAAAATTTCGAGCCGGATATCCCCAGCCTCATTAAAAAAGCTGAAAAGGGAAGCCTTATCATAGAAGAGCCATGGGATCTAAGCGCAAAACAACAAAGGATCCTTTTTGATAGCATTGAGCATCTCTCATCGGAAAAAGGTTCTCTTACGGTTCGCTTCGCTGCTACATCTTCCAGAGATCTTACCAAAGAGGTAGAAAAAGGCCGGCTTAATTGTCAGCTAGCCTCCTATCTGAGCTCTCTTCAAATAAAATTGATGCCCCTAAGAGATCGCAAAGAAGATATCGAAGTTTTGATTTCTCATTTTATGGACATAAACCCCAAGGATCTACATGGAGTTCTTCCTTCTTTTCTGATAGATCTATTTCACAAATTTGATTGGCCGTGTAATATTAGTGAGCTAAAACTGATGTTAAAAACATGTAAGAGCTTAATAGGGGTTTTTCCCGAAAGAGAAAAGCCTTCTTTTGCCTCTTTCCAAGAAGGGATGTCTTTTAGGGAACATAAAAAACAATGGATAGATAGTTTCGAAAGATCTTTTCTGAAATGGCTGTTTGAGATCTGCGAAGGGAATATTTCCATGGCGTCCAGAAAAGCCGCCATGGACAGAAAACACCTTAATAAACTTTTAAAACGTCACGAAATCAAGAAATAGAAGGCCGACCATGGATGAACAAGGAAACGTTTTTGGTGTATACGGGGTCGCCTCACCCCTAGTGGGACGCGACAAACAAATGCTGAAACTTGACGAGATTGTGAGTGACACAATCGAAGAAAAGAAACCTGCTGCAATACTTGTCGTTGGAAACCAGGGCGTGGGAAAAAGTCGTCTCTGTGCAGAATGGCTGGAAGGCCAAACCAAGCGGCGTCAAGATTTGAGGTTTTACAAAGCACAAGCCCAAACGGGCGACTACACATATCAGATCTGGAACCGGCTCTTGAAGTCCCGCTTTTCCATCACAGAGAAAGACTCAAAAGAAGAGATCCAAGAAAAACTCCGAGTTGAGGTTACAAGGGTATTCGAAGAAAGGCGGATGACTGAAATACTCCATTTCATCGGTACTTTTTTAGGGGTTAGTTTTCCGGACAACCCCTTTTTGAAGGCAATGGAAGAAGATCCGGGACAACATGCCGATATAGCAAAAACAGTGCTCCGGAGATTTTGGGAAGCAGACGCTGAAAAGGGGCCGCTCGTAATTGTTTTAGAAGACCTACATTTGGCGGACCCAAAGTCACTGGAGATTGCACAACATATCGCCTCGTCATCTGCGAAAGTACCTCTGGTCATAACCGGAATCGGACGCACCGAAATCGTCGGCCTCTGGCCCGAACAAAAAGATGGATCCATTAACCCCTTGGAAAAATGGGAAGAGATTCGCTTAGGGCCTCTGAATAAAAAAGAAGCCAGAGAACACCTTGGTGGGCTTTTAAAAAAGCTTGAAAGTATCCCGGAGGATTTTGTTACAGATTCCGTAGACATGACGGGTGGAAACCCTTTCTTTCTGGAACAGCTCATTCGGCTTCTAATCTCCCAGGAAATCATCTCCGCGACAGATGAGAAATGGACCATGGACTGGGAAAAATTCCAGTCGGCCGATCTTCCTCTCTCTGTTGAAGAGGCGGTACAAGCTCGTCTGGCCGCATTATCTCCTGAAGAGAGAACTTTACTCGAGATGGCATCGGTGATGGGAAATGTCTTTTGGCAGGGTGCCATTTTGGTCCTTACAAGACTGGAAGAAGGTACTCAAGGGTCGGAAAAAGTCTGGAGAACAGAGTCTAAAGAAAAAGAGATTCAAAACATAATAGCAGATCTCGTAGACCGAGAGTATCTTATGAAAATGCCTGACTCCTGGGTTCCTCGGGACATGGAATACGTTTTCAAGCACAACTTGGAATACAAGATGATCAGAAACGCGGCTCCTCCTGTTAAGGTCAAGCGCTGGCACAAACTCGTGGCGCAATGGCTGGAGAGCCGAGTAACTCAAAGAGCAGAAGAGCATCTGGAAATGCTAGCTCAGCAATACGAAGAAGGAGGTAATCGGAGACGTGCCGCCTATTGTTATGTTAGGGCAGGAGATATGGCGCGTGAGCGATTCGCCAACGAGAGCTCCATTCGTTTCTATGAATCAGGCCTAAACCTTCTTGATAAAGAAGACTCTCTTTCAAGAATTGATGCGCTACACAACCTCGGTGATGTCTGTGCTTTAGTAGGAAACACAAAAAAAGCCATGAAGAGCTTTGAGGAAATGCTGCACCACGCATACCTCTTAGACAACTGGAACAAAGGTGGGGCGGCGCTGGGAAGAATTGCCAGAATATATCGAACCACAGGGGATTACCAAAAAGCCAACGAGCATTATCGAACTGCTCAAAGATTGTTTCTTCGAGCTTCGGAT
>JAABSF010000386.1 GCA_011390535.1 Deltaproteobacteria bacterium
GAAATTGAACATTTCACGGTAGTATTTATAACCCCACCGATGAAGCCTTCCTGTTTCGTCTCCTTTCGGTATTTTATCCTCAGGAACAAATGCAGGCTTTATCTTTTTCCATCTTTCTTCAGCTTCTTTTTCCTTTGTTAAATCAAGGGAGTCCGGTTTTTTAAAAAACCTGCCGGTGTGTCTGGGTTTGCACTTTGGACAATGGTACTCAATGGCGAATAGTCGATGATTCGGTTTTTCCGGCTCACGACCAGGAAAAATGCATTCAGTTCCACAAGAAAAACACTTGAATTTTCCTCGCTTTGCAGGGCCTTCAATCTCTAAAACCTTTGAACAATACGAACATTTTCCCGGATTTTTTCTGTCGTTTGTTTCTGTCAAATTCCCGCAGTTTCCACATACAAAAACGTTTTTCGGATGCCTGGAATCAACGGCAACAACATATCCGGGAAAAAGGTCGTTTTCTCTTCCGCATTTGCTGCATTTTCCGGTTTTTACCCAAAGAAAATATTTTACATGAGCATTTTTGGAGCCGCAAAGAAGGCATTTGGTTCTGTATAGATGGCCCAATTTCGCTTCAAGTTGTTTTCTCAGATAAGTCGCGCCGTCATCATAAGACTCAAGATCAAGGTATTCTATTTCCTGTTTGACTATCCAATATGCCATTGGATTGATATCAAATCCCGTAACGTCGCAACCAACCCCATTGGCCTCAAGCACCGGTGTTCCGCCGCCCATAAAGGGGTCTGCTATATGAAGACCGGGAAAACAGTTAGAATGAAAAAACGATTCACAAAGAGGCCTGTCCAAAAACTCGGACAACAGTAACCCTCTGAACAATGTCCCTGGTCGACGGGCAAACCATTTGTGAACCGCGATAACAGGTCGATAGTTTTGCTGAATTTGCTTTTCGCGAAGAGCCAGATCAGAGATAAATGATATATCAAAATTCTTTTCTATCATGTAATGCTTTCGCAAACTCGCCGGTTAGGGCGGCACCTAAAAAGAAACGCCATCCAACTCACCTGCACTACTCCACCTCAAATATGTACATCATATTCAACATGAAAAGGAAACCTGGCGGGGAAAGAAAAGAGTGCTCAGTGCACAAGCGAATCCAGTGTTCTCAAATACTACTATCAAACAATGCACTCAAGCACTTAATATCAATAAGGAAAACCGGCTTATCTTCGGACTGGTTTAAGACCCGCTATAATTGGGGTTGGGGCCGACCATCATTGCCATCCTTCGCCCTTCCATTACAGGCATCTGCTCTATCACCAGCTCATCACCGCAATAGTCGACGATCCGTTGTAACATCTCCTGCCCCGTCTCTGGATGGACTATTTCACGCCCACGGAAGATCACCTGAATTTTGACCTTGTGCCCATCCTTCAAAAACTTGCTTACTCTTTTGGCCTTTACTTCAAAATCGTGGGTGTCGGTCTTCGGCCGAAGCTTTATCTCTTTTACGGTTACAGTTGATTGATGCTTTTTGGCAGCTTTTGCCTGTTTGGCCTTTTCATATTTGAACTTGCCATAGTCCATTATCTTGCAAACCGGGGGATTTACTTTGGGATTGACTTCCACAAGATCCATGCCCGCTGCGTCTGCAATTCGTTGAGCTTCGCCCGTCGGCATCACTCCCAATTGTTGACCATCTTGATTTATGACACGAACTTCCGGGCGTCTGATCCGCTTGTTGACTCTGTGTTGTTCCCGGCCGCCTCGGGGGTTATTGTTGTCGTCCGACTCCCCTTTTCCACTTGCCCTCTTGATGTTACACCTCCTTATTTAACGCCTATTACAAATTGAATTCAGGCCCTTTAGGCCCTCTATTTCTTCAACAGGCTACACCTTTAAACGCTACTTAAATTAATGCAGAAAGACAACCTTTTCCACATATTAGCAACTTTATTATATCCATTCCCTCCCAACACCCTTAAAGCAGACTCACAAATAACTTCGGGATTAGTACGTCGATCAATCCCGACCTGCTGAGTTTCTCGTCAGTTGAATACTCTAAAGTATTCGCCCTCCTCGCGTCGTACAGGCCGGAGGCCTCGACGCCCTCGTTCTGCGCGATCTTATTCGTCTTGAGTCAGCCCTTAAAACAGAAAATTAGGCACGGGCGGTATCGAACCGCCGACCCCTACCGCGTCAAGGTAGTGCTCTCCCACTGAGCTACGTGCCTTCATGCAACACTTGTTTGGTCTAATGGCTCTTTCAAAGATCTAAAAGTCTCCAAAACTGCTATGTCAAAAAGCTTTACCAAAAACTGCAAAACAAGCTCTGATAAGGCCAATGTCCTAAGCCTTTACGGTGCCTTCTGTCAAGACGAAAAATTCTAAAGCGTCTTTCGGCCCAATATCTCTATGATTTTCGGGCATCATTGCCAATGTAGCGACAATAGCTGTTTTAACTAGACCCCGGACAGAGGAGCCGGGAGCGCCGCGGGTCCTGATCAATCTAATTTTGAACAGCCTCCTAAGGAGCTGCGACGCAGTAGTAATAGCAGTGTTATTTCAAAGAACTGCAAGCAGCGAACGGGTCTTCTCTGTCTCTATCCTCCGATGCAAGAGGATTTGCAGCCGGCTCTATGCGTTCACTTCAAATCGAAGGTCCGGAAAAACTCAGCATGACGATGTTCATTTTTATCTTTTATCTTAGAGTTGGTTTATGTGCATAAAGATCTTCTATGAGCTTACGGTGGGTATTCAGCACGATGTCACGTTTAGGCCTCCCCAATGCTCCGGCTTCTTTGCCCCTCGGCATAATCGAATCTACAATGTGAAAAGCACGGATCCTCTCAACCTTGGGGAGCTTGGAGTTAGTGTTGTCCAGCACGCGGCGAACTCTCTTTTGTATCTTGGGCCACGAGTGAGGGGCGGCCCATGACAAACTTTGAACCGAACCACCATTGGAGCCTTTTCGAGAGGTGCTTTTTTTATTCTCAGGCTTTCCTTTCCATTTTTTGTCTCGTAAAAGATCTTGGAAGTTATTCTTTTCCAGCTCTAAAAGCACCGTAAGATAAGGTCTGCCCGGACCCAGCACCACCGCATGCCTTATTTCTTTATTTGACTCCAGCTCCCTCTCGATAGTCAGCGGAGCAACTGGATGCCCTTTGCCGGTTTCAAAAATGTGGTGTTTCCGGTCCAAAACCAAAAGCCCTCCATCTTCCAGAATCCCTACGTCCCCTGTCTTGAAAAAACCTTCCTCGTCTATTACGTCTTCTATGGCAGGATCGTTTTGCCAATATCCGTTAAACACGACGGGCCCTCGGACCATGATCTCACCCCCCGGTGACAGCTTTATCTCTGCCCCTTCAATGGGCTCACCCGCTGTCCCATGAGAGCCCCCTCTCCATGAGTTTAGATTTGTGAACCCACTCGTTTCGGTCAGACCGTATCCGTTTTGCAGAGGAAAGCCGGCCTCACTGAATGTGCTCTCGAGATCTTCGCCTGGAGGCAAACCGGCACAAACGAGCCGGGTATTTTTGCCGCCGAAAATCCTCTTAAGCTGTCTTCTCACCACCCCGGCGGCCACCCCTCTCGGCACGCGGTGAAACAAAGCGCTCTTTTTCCTTTCGGACAGCTGCTCTTTCGCCCATTTGGAAAGCTTTTCGGCCACAAGAGAGCGGGCGATACCTGAATGACATGTCAAATCCATCACTGCCTCAAATATCTGCGGTGTCCCAAGGAGGAGCGTAATAGGCCAGTCGTCTAACGTTCCCGGCTCAAGGGTTGAAGAGCTCATCAACTTCATCTTCTGCCCTAGCAGGATCCCAAGCCAGAGCGCGTTGACTCCCCATATGGTATTAT
>JAABSF010000387.1 GCA_011390535.1 Deltaproteobacteria bacterium
TTCGGCTGGAATTTCATTATCGTCGAGGAGGCGACCGTTATGTGGAAGAATGTGATGTGGAAGACAGGCATGCGAGTGATTGGAGCTTGTGTTGGTTTTCTTATCGTTGTTTTGTCCTGCGGAGATGTGCAAGCAAAGCCGGGTGATTCTACCAGGCCGGATGAGAGTTGGGTGGAGAGAGGCTATGTCCCCGAGGACTTGCCTCTTTATCCAACCCCGAAAAGAGAGTGGGAAGATGAGACGGGGCCGGTTAAAGAGCCGCTTGTTCGGAGAGTGAGGCAGGTGCGGAGTGGGTTCAAGGATGCAGTGAGGGAGGAATCCGTTGGGTTTCTAACCGGCAAGAGTGTTTATTTGAGTCCGGGGCATGGTTGGACCTGGACTGGTTCTTATTGGACTACTCAGAGGGGGAACTCTTATGGAATTGTGGAAGATTTTTCCAACGCCGAGGCGGTGAATTGGTTTTTGGTGGATTATCTTCTAAGGGCCGGAGCCCATGTGGTCCCTGTGAGGGAGATTGATACCACCGAAGAGATGGTTATATGTGACAATGAGCACGGTGATCTGTATCCGGAGGTCTGTGTTTTTGAAGAGGAAGGTGATGAAGCGCTCTTTATAGATTCGACTCTCTCCGGTTACGGGCCCCAAACTCTTCCTTTATCAGGGCAGACGAACCCTTTTGCGCAAGGGGGTAATCGCCTTTTATATACCGACAGTACGGCGACGGCTCGTTTTCTCTGGACCTTCAACGTGCCCACCAGTGATTGGTACAACGTGTATGTTTCATTTTCGGCTTATGAGGCGAGAGCACCTGATGCTCATTATGTTGTCAGCCACGCGCTGGGAGAGACACATTATCGCGTCAATCAGCGACATAAAGGCGGGACGTGGGTGTTTTTAGGGCGGTTTTATTTCGTGGAGGGTGTGGATTCATCCATGGGTTCCGTGTCGTTGTTCAACGACTCGGCGATTTCAGGTGGTGAGGCAAATGTTTCGGCCGACGCGGTGAGGCTGGGAGGCGGGGTGGGGGTTGTAGATCGTGGGCAGGGGGCTTCAGGCCGTCCGAGGTATGAAGAGAATTGTAGGTATAATGCTCAGTTTTCGGGTGCCCCAAGCTCGGTCTATGATTCCTCCACAAGCGGTGATCACACAGATGATGTAAGCTGCCGATCACGGTTCTCTTCGTGGCTGCATGAAGAGGGTGAGGATGCGGTTTATTTTTCATGGCATTCCAACGCTGGTGGAGGCACCGGTACTTCTATTTATATTTATTGGCCGAACTCTCACGGTTATTGTGACGGTTCTCAAGCTACTCCCGGAAGCCGTGAGTTGGCGGATCTCGTTTTGGCTGAGGTTGTAGGTGATATCAGGGCTGTTTGGGATCCGGACTGGACGGATCGTGGGAGACGTTGTGCATGGTTCGGCGAGATTAACCCTTCTTTCAATAACTCCATGCCTGCTGCACTTTTGGAGTTGGCATTTCATGATTTACCGGCGGATGTTGAGGATCTAAAGGAGCCGGCGTTCAGGCGGCTGGCTGCCCGGGCTGTATATCAAGGGATCGCGAAGTATTTTGCTCAGCGTGACGGTGTGGCGCCGGAGCTGCTCCCCGAGCCGCCGAAAAATGTCGCGGTGAGAAACATTGAAGCTTGTAGTGTAGAGATAAGCTGGTCACCTCCGGAACCTGATCCGGCGGGAGGTGACCCGCCTGAAACTTATCTCGTTTATGTCGGCGGAGATGGGTTGCCGCCGGGAGAACCGTTTGACAGTAATGGTGAGCTTTCCTTGGTGTTGAATGACTTAACTCCGGGGCAAGTCTACACCTTCAAAGTAACCGCTCTGAATTCAGGCGGAGAGTCATTACCCAGCAGAGTGTTGGCAGCCGGAGTCGGTGGGTGGCCTTCCAGTGTGCCTGTTTTGGCTGTTCAGGGGTTCGGAAGGTTGGACTCATCTCAGCTCTTGTCACGCTATGAGAGCTCGGCCCTGGGTGATGTGGACAGGATGTTGATTTCCAGAATGAACGACGGTTCATATATGCTGAGACACGCACCGGAGATGGGGACGTACGGTGTTGTTTTTGATTCATGCGAAGATAGCGCGCTGGCATCAGGGGCGTTCGATCTTGAATCATATGAGATGGTAAATCTGATGGTTGGGAGAGGTGCTGATACGGGAGTGGCGATAGATCCATCGGTGATGCAGGAGTTGAGGCTGTTTGTGGAAGGTGGCGGTAACCTGCTGGTGAGCGGTTCTCATCTTGTTAGAGAGCTTTCCGAGGGTGCTTTGGATGGGAGCGCTTTTCTCACCGAGGTGTTGGGTGCCGAATTGGGTGGAGGGACGGCGACCTATTCATTGGATGTGCAGGGGCTCACTGGTGGTCCGTTTCAGTTGGAGGCAGGCGACAGCCGGACACCTTTTTACGATATATCTCCCACCGACACGATTGCACCCTTGGAAGATGCGGACATAATCGCAGAATTTTCTCCCGATTCTTCCGGGGTGGCTGGAATAGAATATTCAAAAGAGGGTTCTGGAAAGGTGTTTACATTTTCCTTTCCCCTGGAAGGTATTGCCTCTGCGGAGGGGCGGGTCGCTTTGATGACCCACGTCCTTGAAGCATTCGGGGTTCAGCCCGATGAGTCTGATATTTGTGAGGAGGTTGTGGTGCCGGATGCTGGAGTAGAAGAGAGCGATGGAACCATCTCAGTAGATGGAGGAGAAGATTATGAGTGCATTGATTGCCCGTGTGAGAGTAATAGTTGCTCTTGCAGGGGTGTAGGTTTAAATAAGAGCGGACCTGGTGCGTCAATCTATTTACTGCTGTTGATGGTTTTTGCAGGTTTAATCAGACGACGGCTGAGAGCTTATTGCTGACTCAAGAATAAGATCGCAGGCCAGGAGTGCTATTTGATCTTGTGTTAGTAACAAGGTAATCGGCGGCTTGACACGTTGGTTTCGCTTAATTACCGTAGGCGCCCAATTAGAATTGGTTTTTGTGAATTGTGAGACAAAGTAAAAACAGTAACTTGCACATAAGGTGTTTTCAAATGATGAAAAGTATCAAAACAAGTGTTTTAGTGTTGATGGGTTTGTTGATCCTTGGCCCGGCCACGGCGAGCGCGAATAAAAAAATTGTGGTCGTGGATTCTGAGAGAGTCCACAGGGAGTCCCGTGAGGGGAAGAAGATCTTAAAGCAGATCGAGAGAAAAAAGAGTCGGAAGCAGAGAACGATAGATCGCAAAAAGGCCAAGCTTCAAAAAGACTACGAAGGGATAATGAAGTCTGCCAAAACATTGGCTGGGTCAAAAGATCTCTTGAAGCCGGCTGTATATAAACAGAGACAAGAGAAGCTGCAGCAACAATACATGCAGTGGGGCGGGAAAATGCAAGAATGGCAACAATATGCCATGCAGGAGCAGCAAAAGCTCAGTAATGAAGCATCCAAAGTGTTGGGTGTTTTCAGAACAAAGCTCCAGGCCAAAATTGAGACGTTGTCTCAACTTAAAGGCTACACCCTGGTGGTGGACAAGTCCGCCGTGTGGTTTGCAAAAAACGCCATAGACATAACCGATGAAGTGATAAAACTCATCGATGGTCGGTGAGAGTTTTTTGCTTTGAGAGTTCTTCGTTTCAGAGCTTTCTTATTTCCTTACGCTTCAAAAGCCAAAAGCGAATCGATAGTTGTGGGTGTAGTGCTTGTCGGGCGCATCGCGAACCGCGGCAGGAGCGGCATCATTAAGGGCCCACGCGATTCGCTCGGGCAACTTCGCCTCGATGCCAAGCGTGAAACTCTCGCGGTCGGAACGGAACGGCACTT
>JAABSF010000041.1 GCA_011390535.1 Deltaproteobacteria bacterium
TGGCCTGAGGGACAGTCCGTTGTCGGGCCCCACTCAAGACATTCATCGCTATCGAAATCACCACACACTTGATAGCCTTCTCCCTCACAGCGACGAGACCCTTCGGAGCATTCATCATCGCAACCTTCCGCACAAACTCCGCCGGAGCAACTCTCTCCCTCATTACACTCTACAGTGTCAGACCACACATAACACCCCTCGCCGCCCATTTGGCATGTCTGTACCCCATCGACCATAGGATCAGGGTCACACCTGACAGACCCTGCCGTACAAACGCTGGTGCAAGCATCCTGACATAATCCGTCAACACATTTTTGCCCGTCGTCACACGCTACGACCGGCCCCCACTCCAGACAATCGTCGGCGTCGTAGTTTCCACACACCTGAAAACCACCGGTGACGCACTGAACTTCCCCCTCTTCGCATCTGTCGACACAAGCCTCAGCATCGGGCCTCGGTCGAGCATCAGGAAAAACATAAGCGTCGGGTTGATCTACGTTATTGTTCAGGTTGCCCGAAGACCCTCCGTCGGGGCCGCAACCTACCACCAAAAACACAGAGAACAAAAACCCTGAAATAATTCTAACTAAACTCATACTCTTCATGGAGATCACCTCCTTGGTTTCCATGATTGATCCTCTATTCGACAATAATCGCAAACGCGTCTTTTGGACATGTTGTTTCAATTGTTGCATTTATTACCAAATGTGTGTCACAAAGACATCACCTTAACTTGACCCAATTAGGTTAAACCAGTTGCAGGAGGTCTGTCAATGTCACCTGTTCGTGAAAATATATTGAAACAAATCAACGATGAAAAAATTAGTCGCATCTGGTTCTGGTTTACAGACATTTTAGGACAAATGAAAGGTGTCGAGCTAGCTCCTCAAGAAGTAGAGGGGGCGCTGGCTGACGGCATGGGTTTTGACGGTTCTTCTATCGAGGGGTTTGCGAGAGTCGAAGAGAGCGATTTGATGGCACTGCCCGATCCTGCGTCTTTTTCCGTTTTTCGCGACCCTGAAACCGGGCTCGCTCATTCGGCACAGTTTTTTTGCGATTTATACACCCCTGAAATGAAACCCTTTGAAGGAGATCCTAGGGGGGTGTTGCGAAAACACACAAAAAAACTTGCCCAAAAAGGTCTGGTGATGCAAGTCGGCCCGGAGCTCGAGTATTTCTATACAAAAAACCCCCACTCAACAGAGGGGTTTGATCAAGCAGGTTATTTTGATGCTTCCATGACCAACGAAGGCACTGAGTTAAGAAAAAAAACTGTTATGGCTTTGGAAGCGATGGGGGTCCGTTGCGAGTATTCACACCATGAAGTAGCCCCAAGCCAACATGAGATAGATATCCGCCATTTAGAAGCCTTGAAAATGGCTGACGTGGTCATGACGGTTCGTTATCTGGTAAAAGAAATCGCTTCAGCCCACGGGGCATACGCAACCTTCATGCCCAAACCTGTCTTCGGAATCAACGGTTCGGGCATGCACACACATCAATCAATTACAAAAGACGGACGAAACCTCTTTTTTGATGATGATCATCCTTATCATTTAAGCGAATTCGCTCTTAAATACATGGCCGGTGTTCTCCACCACATAAAAGAAATAACCGCTTTTATGAACCAATGGGTCAACAGCTATAAACGCCTCGTGCTGGGATATGAAGCACCTGTGTACGTTTCATGGGGCCAAAAAAACCGCTCCGCCCTGGTACGTGTGCCCCGTTACAGAGTGGGTAAAGAACAGGCATCCCGCATAGAGCTGAGAAGCCCCGACGCTGTCTGCAACCCATATTTAGCGTTTTCTCTCATGCTGGCCGCTGGAATGAAAGGTGTGGAAGAGAACTACCCATTGCCCGATCCTGTCGAGTCCGATTTGTTCCACATGAGCGAAAAAGACCGGGTCAGACTCAACATAGAGACTCTTCCGGGAGATTTATACGAGGCTGTAAAAGCCCTTGAAAAAAGCGAACTGGCAAAAAAAACTGTAGGGGAACATATCTTTGAAAAGTTCATTGAAAACAAAAGAATAGAGTGGGAAAAATTCCGTGCTCAAGTAACAGATTTCGAGTTAAAGAGTTATTTACCGGTGCTGTAACTTCTCACATTCCGTAACCTCTCACATTCTCATGTTGGGCACTGCCCTCAAAAACTGCTCGTTCGATCCCTAAAATCCATCTCCGTGCGAAACCTTGTTCGAGCCCTCCGCAGACTCACTGTGCCCGATCGATCCTTCCTTTGCTCTATAATGGGTTCATTTAAGGGCTTGGAATTTGCCCTATCCTGCGGTTGTAGATATACTTGTTTTAAATAACGCTAAACATTCTTTATTAGGAAAAAAACAACGGTCGGCGCCTTTTGCCCACTTATTAACGGTATAGAATGCCCCATAAAAATGTAGTCCAGACTTCTTTCTCCTTCGTCTCCCAAACGAGCTCGCTAAACCACAAGGCCAAGGGGACCAAGAGAAAAAAAACAACCCCGGGCAGAAACATAGCTACCCGAAAAACCGTAGAAGACAATATTCAAGGGCGACTCCCGTTGGATGGGATACCTGACGAAGATTCAAGAAAATGGCTGGAAAAACGCGTAAGCGCGCACATGAAAGGCACCCTTGAGCTGATAATTACGGATAACAGATATTCGATAATCACCGTGCGCAGGAAAGGGTCTCATTTTCGACTAAGGATTCATCACATGTTTCTAACAGCCAAAGCCCCGGTGGTGCGCGCGCTGGCGAGATACATGGAGAAAAGCGACCCCAAATCGTCAAAAATATTGAACGACTTCATCGATAGCAACCAAGACAAAATCAAAGCCCCCGATCCAAAGGCTTCACGAAAACCCATACTCAAGACCAAGGGTAAGGTTTATGATATTCAAGAGCTTTTTGACGATTTGAACAACAGATTTTTCGAAGGTGCATTGAGGATAGACATTACCTGGGGGAGGGCTTCAAGAAAACGGGCAAAAAGACATCGCTCGATAAAAATGGGCTCTTATTCAGTGGAAGATCGTCTTATTAGAATACACCCCGCCTTGGATCGATCTTTTGTACCTAAGTTTTTCATCGAGAGCGTGATCTATCACGAGATGCTTCATCATGTTCAACCGATCCCCATCAAAGATGGCCGACGGCAATATCACACTCGAGAGTTCAAAGAACAAGAAAAGTCTTTCCCCTGGCACGAGAAAGCAAAAAAGTGGGAACGCGCCAACATAGATCGGCTCTTGTTTTACTGATCATAGTTTTACTGATCATACTCTTGTCAGGCTTTTTTTTAAAATTCACTCTGCCTCTTCGCCACCATCCACCCTTAAACCAATATCAAAAAACTTTGAGCTTTTTCTTTATTTTTCTTCTTTCTCTTATTTTGCTTCTTTCCTATTCTTTACCATGTCCAACATCAATGGATTCTTTTAAGACCTCTTGGACCAGCCGTGAAGGCCCCTCTTCTCTGTCACACATTTCCAACACCTCTCCCCTGGAAAAAAGAACCCACCCTTCAGGGCCCGCCGCAATACCAAAATCCGCCCGGCTAGCCTCACCGGGACCATTTATCTCACACCCCATAACCGCAAGGGTCAGATCCCTTCTACAGCCTCGCAGCGCCTCCTCGACATACTGTACAGTTTGCGCCACCTCACCATGACAGCGTCCACACATAGGACAAGCGATAATATGAACCCCTTCTTTCTTGATCCCCAGCACCTGCAAAAGATTTACTGCTACCTGAATCTCTTCTATTGGAGAACCTGAAAGAGAAACTCTGATAGTATCGCCTATGCCTTCCGAAAGCAGAGGAGCCAAAGCGACCGTTGAGCGAACAATCCCTGAAACCCCTCTGCCGGCTTCAGTAAAACCGAGGTGTATTGGCCATGACCCCCCTTTCGCCAAAGCTCGATTCAACTTCTCGTTGATTCCGACATGCGCCGCCTTGGCAGATACCTTGATGTTTTCCACACCTCCATCCGCCAGCCTTTCTACAGTATTCCAGAGAGGAGTAAGCATCTTCTTAATATCCACCGTCTCCCCCGGTGGCAGCCCGCCTGCGTTTACTCCCACCCTCACAGCGGCCTTGCTGTTTTTTAAAGCTCCAATAAGCTCACTGAACGTCTTAACATCCCCCGGCATCAAAGGGTTTATTCGTACTCCCGCCACCCCTGCGTTCACGGCCTTCACCGCCAGGTCCATTGGATAATGAACATCAGCTACTATGGGTACAGGGCTTCTCTCCACTATCTTTTTTAACCCGTTGATACAATCCGCCCGAACAACGGCAACCCTTACGATATCAGCCCCAACAAGCGCCATCTCACGGATCTCCGCCAGCACTTCATCAACATCCACTGTCGGGCTCCTCGCCATAGACTGAACTGATATCGGAGCACCTCCACCAATGGGCAAATCCCCTAAAATTATCTGCCGGCTTTTTCTAAGCTGCTGGGTTGATCCGTTAATATGCATGGAATTTATCTTTAGGCTTATTTCATGGAACATCTTGCTGAAAACAAATAATGAGCCACATCATAAGCCCTTGATGGACCGCGTGATGAGCTTTATGTATGAGCCTTATTTTTCAACAACGATGAAAACCAATTTTGATCAATCTATTTTAGCACGGGCACTGAAACGCCACACCACAA
>JAABSF010000042.1 GCA_011390535.1 Deltaproteobacteria bacterium
ACCAATCAACAAAAGAATGACAAAAAAGGGAGTCTGCGTTCCTGCTTGTATCTTTCGACACCCACACCCTGAGAGCTGCTGAGCCGTGTCGTCATCCACCTGATTGCCGTTTTCATTATTGTTTACATTTGAATTATTGTTTGTGTTTTCGTTTGTGTTGTTGTTTTCAGAACACTCAGGTGACGGCCAAGCAGGCTCTTCAGGATCATCCGCAGAAAAACCCAAAATCAAGTTATTCTGTCCTGCCATAAAACCCGCATTCGGAGTCGGGAAGGCCATAGCAAGCATCCCCGAGGCTCTCGCCATATCACCGAACGGTTCTGCCTCCATATGTTCTTCATAATCAGGATCCATCTCCCATGTATCTCCGCCGTTTGAGGTCCAGCTCAGAACAGTAAAATAGGTGGGACTATCTTCATCAGAGGGATCACAATTCCCGGTACATGCCAGACAAAGCGCGACACCCCTCATGTCATCAAAAAACCGCACATCAACACAATCAGTAACCGGAGAAGAATCAGAACCAAACAATGGGTTATCATGATCAGGCAGGCTCTGGGGTGTCCAGCTTATTCCTCCGTCGGTTGTCTTCAATATGAACCCGTCACTTTCACCTGTAGCCGCGATCCAACCCAGCTCAGGTGTAACGAAAGAAATTCCTCCTAAAACATAAGGTAGATCTTGCGCCCGAGTCTCCCAACTTTGCCCTCCGTCCTCAGTCCAAAGCACCGCACTCGTAGCAGGTCCATCTTGTGGATCAGTGGAAGCAACGGTGAATCCGCAATCGGCATTGAACATAAAAATATTCTCAAGCTCATGCCCACCGGGTACCGGAACCGTCACCTCGGAATAACTCTCTCCGTCAGCGGACATCAAGAGAATATCTTTTCCCACCGCGTAAAAATGCCCTGTGGGTAGCGCCTGCATTTTCATAATGCCTGCCGAAGGCGTATATGCTTCGCTCCAAGACATTCCACCGCTATCGCTTTTCCAGAGCTTATGCTCCTCCCCACCCATTGAAAATTTTGTGCTGAACAACCATCCGTTTTGCGTATCGGCAAACGCTACGGCCAAAAACATCGTGATCTCGAACTGACTGCCCCCCGCATTCGGCAAAGGCATCATTCCGAAATTTTGTCCGGTGCCGGTTCTCAACCCAATAGAAGCGGCATTCCCTCCCTGGTCTTCAACGCCAACCGCCCATGCGTTTTCTTCATCAACCGCGTCAAGAGAGAAGATGGCGTTCTTGTCACTCATCGCATCATACAACAAAGCCCATGAAGGCTTTGCGCCGGCGTCACCGCTTACGGCCCACATCCCAACAACCGCAACCAACGTCAAAGACAAAACTCTCAGCTTTCGTTTGCTTACACCACCACTGATACTCTTTTCACTACTGAAGTCTCCCACGATTCTCCCTCCATTATCCGGCACATACCACAACTCTGTGTGAGTCATGCGCTGTTTATAATTATTCGAATCATTCGTATCATTTATTTCATTTATATCATCTATATCATTT
Source organism: Deltaproteobacteria bacterium (assembly GCA_011390535.1). Taxonomy (GTDB): domain Bacteria; phylum Myxococcota_A; class Polyangia; order HGW-17; family SLPX01; genus SLPX01. The sequence goes on from JAABSF010000042.1 coordinate 1,523, forward strand.
GCTTTGAGTCAGCCCTAACAGCCTCTTCAAATATGACATCCCTTTTTCATCCATATCAGAAAACTTAAGCCCCACCGCATACTGCTCTTTTTCGAGATTTTTGCACCAGACAATATCCGCTACCAACTCAAGGGGCTCGGTCCCCAAATCCTCAATGTCATCAACCACAACAAACAAAGTCACAAGCGCCGGCATCCCCGGCTGAAGTTCGCGGTCACAGTTCAGCCCCACTCCTCCCAGACTGAGATCTCTTGTGGTACACGTAAAGGTCTGTCCGCCGGACGTAACTTCGGCGCTCACCCTAATATCATAGCGACTATGGGCACGAGTATCGTTAATTTCATCCATAAAGGCTCCCATCTTCTTTTCTTTCATCATCAGGGTTTAAGCCGTTGGCCAAAAAATTCAAAAACATCTCCAGATACTGCTTAGTCTGGTCATCTAAAGAAACAAAAGCCGCTCCCAATTGGTAACCATCATCCACCGGAGTGCACCATATGATCTTTCCGGAGACATTAAGTGGCTCTGAAAAAGTATTTTCGGCAAAGACCAATGCCATCTCTATGGTGAATTTCATTCCTATTTTTAGAGGAATCGGCAACACAAAACAAAGCCCCCCTCTGCTCAAATCCCTCGTCCGCGCCCTCTGTGCGCCAAGTGCGGTCAACACTTTAGCCTCTATATCAACAGCAAATCTAACATGCCTTCTATGCCCGGTCTCTTCCAAATGCAAATCTCCTGATTTTTCCAAAAAAGAAACCTTTACACGCTGATGTACCAATCCTCCCATCCCGACTCTTCACTCAACCAATCACAACAGTTTACGGTTTCGTTTCTTCAACAGGTTGGATTTTGCCAAGATAATCACTGGATTGCAACACGCTTTTGTGCAAGTGGGGAATTCATTTATGTATCTGTTTGATTGTCTCTTTCGGGAAGAGCTGGAAGCCCTGAGCCTTCAAGCGAAGCTTTTAGGAAGCCCGCGGGGCCTATATGCAGAAACTCCTCCACATCAATGCGAGGATGATTTCCGTCGTCTGCGTCAACGACCGTCGCTTTTAGGCGACGGCCTGGTCTATCGTGGGAGTCTTTTTTTTAACTCTTTAACGTACCAACCTCCTGTAATGGAATCTAACAAGCCTTCGAGCCGCTCTTTTGCCAGGCGCCTCAATGCTGCAGCTCTGATAGAGCGCGGTGGGCGCAAATGATTCATCACTTGGAGCCTGCGCCTTTCGAAAAAGACCCTCGTTACATTGTGCATAATCTCTTCCCTGAGCTCTACCATCCGGTGTGCTTCTCTGTTGACTTTCAACTCATCAGGGTCAAAAATTAGACGGTCAAAGGACCACGTCAACTGTACCCCATAGCTCAAACCATCTCCCTCTTTTTCAGCCCACTGGCTTGAGGTCCCCGGCTCTCCTTTCAACCTCAGCTCTGACCCCTGGTTTTGGTCCAGTTTAACCCTGACATCGGGTAACCATGCCGCTGATCGAACTCTCTTTATCCATGATTTCACTGTTTTTCTTTTCAAGAATGCGTGCTTTACAGCGATTTTTTGAACCTCTCCCAAAGATGGCTCCCAGGCGAACCGAGCCCAAATCCTTTCCAATATCTTTTCTTGTGATTTGTTTCTCTCATCAACTTGATAGCGTTGTTTATTCGTGTGGTTTCTGCGGTTTTTCCACCGTCTCTTAACTTCTTTTTTATCTTTGTCTTGATTCTCTTCACCGGTCGTTGTGTTTTCTTCCTCTTCGTCATTCGCTTCAGTGGCTTGGGTCGCGCTCACACCTCCCGTGAAAAAGAGCAGAAAACACAAAAATGGAAACACTCTTAGGTTTATTGTTTTTTTCATTTCTTCCCTCCGTCTCTAGAAAAGCTTTTCTTTTCCGTGTCAGACCTCAACAAAAGAAGAACTTCTCTAAGCTGAAGCTCCAGGGTCGCGAGTTTTAGGGCTGATATATTACAAGCGGAATCTCGTAGCGCCACCAGTTGCCGGCAGGTCTGTACAAGATGAAGTCTATCTTCATTTTTCAAGCGTTTATGCCTCTGCTGAACACTCGAAGCTAGCTGCAATGATGAAACCGGGTTAGAAGAACGCCCCAAAGGCCATTCCAAGGAAGCCCAAATTCTAAAAGAAGTTGAGGAAACCATCTGTGCCGGATAATTCAAAGTCTCCTTCTTGCGTGCTTCAAGTGACAGCCTGAATTTCGGCACCCAGTTGCTCCAGCGGGCACGCTTTCGAGAAAAAACAAAAGGACTCTGCTTCAAATTGGAGATGGCGCACATGGATTTGATTTGTTCTTCTCTTGAAACACTTTTCCTTCTCTTCGTTCTTTCCGCCCTTTCTATTATTTTTGTTTTTCCTGTTCTTGGCTCTCTCTCCTGGGGCACTGGGTTGGTTTTGCGGATTCGAATCCACATGGATTGATAGAATCCGTTGGTTGTTACCATCCAAGCCCTCACCGGCCTGTTTTTTTTCCTTGGCAAAAAGGCTCCTGTCTGTGGCCTCCCCACAAGTCCGTAAGCGTTACGGGCTGACAGAATTGAATAACCGATGGCTCTGGTTTTATCGGAAGCCGAAAATGATCTATGACTTCTATCGTCGCCTTTTTTACCGGGCACATTCTTCTCTCTACTATTTCGGTCCCGCCGACTCGTTTTTGAGACAACTCTAAAAAATTTAGAGGGTGCATACCCTTTGGTCAACCAAGCAGAGCTTCCCCACAACAGCAAACTCCCAGGGGTTGCGTCGGGATTTCCCACAACCCCGACAATACCGGAACCAAAAGATATTTTTCTTTTCACCCTGAATCTACCACCACTTTTGTAACCCAACTCAACGCCTAACCGGGTAGTGACCGCAAATATTATGGTTCCCCCTGCACCAGCAAAGAGCGCCACATCCCAAGGACGAGCAGTCAGGGATACTCTTTCAAAGCTTTTCCCCCCACTGGTGGATATGTAGAGGTTTCTCTCTCCAATCACCGCCAGGTGCCTTGAGCGAACCGTGCCGGAGCTAACTGCGAGTATCTCCTCTCCAAAAACCGGAGGCAGCCTCTCCCAGATCTTTTTTTTCCTCACCCACAGCCGATTTCCCGCTGCTGCGATATACCGATCACTCTTACCGGATAATCGAATCAGCGCGTTGACTTTGGATTTGTAAGGAAATGTTTTTTCTTTGTGCAGAGGACCATGAAAAACCCCTGAATAAATTGACTTCGACGTGGCCACAAGTATCTCTCTCTTCCCTAAAGCCACACCTCTGATCCTCCTCTTATCAAACGACCAGGCCCTCTTTCCTTTAACCCGGAAAGAAACTAAATGAGGGTCTTCAATTGACCGAGCGTTTGTCTCCTTTCGGGCATCACCACCAGCAGAGTCATCACCAACAGAAACAACGTGTTTCTCGTTTTCTTCTTCATCTTGCCCTTCCTCTTCATCTCCATGAAGCAGCCCTGTTTTCAAAACAAGGCTCCAACTTTTGGCCCCGTCGTAGCTTACATAGACAGCTTTTTTTGTAGCCGCAGCCAAAGTAAGAGAGCAGGTTGGGTGTAGACTTAAAAAAGCAACTCGTCCCGGCGGCCCGGATGATACCCGGCGCCAAAATAATCTCGGTGGCCCGCAACTTCGCTCTCGACCATAAACACCTGAAGAGAAGAAAAGCAAAACACACACAAGAATAATTTTTAGAACCGAATATTTAGCTGTACTTTGCAAAAACCGCATCATGCAAAAAAAGACATGCAAATAAATTGCCAGCAATTTTTCTGTGTGATTACAAACCCTTATACTACTTCATGTCACTCGTTGTATTTTTTTGACCCCCTGACAGGATCTTTTACGGTTGAAAAATCTGCTCTGGCTTTTAAGGCCGGCTCATGAATTGTTTTTGAGTCCT
>JAABSF010000043.1 GCA_011390535.1 Deltaproteobacteria bacterium
CTGCCAAAGTTGTTTTCAGCCAAACTTCAGATAGTGTGTAGGTCCGTTCATCCTGGTGGATCTCTTTGACAGCCCCATGAAATTATAGACGGTCTCATCTGTTACATGTATACCGAGAGAGACCTGTTTGGGCTTAATTGGGTTTGATTGGGCTTAATCGTGAATCCGAACTTTAAGAGAAAAAAGAGAAGAAAAGATGAATAGAGTATTATTCGTAACATCAGAGATATATCCATTGATCAAAACCGGTGGCCTGGCCGACGTGGCCGGAGCGTTGCCTCGTGCTTTGGCAGAGCAGGGAATATCTATAAAGATTTTCGTCCCGGGTTACTCTGAAGTCCTGCAAAAAATGGAAGAATCTGGTGAGCTGAAACCTCTTTGCAATATCGAAATCGCTTCCATACCCGGGCGCACGCAGATACTGGAAGGCAAGCTCCCTACTGCACCTCCTGGACGTCTGGCTTTAGATGGCACAAAAAAACAGAACAAGAAAAAGTCCAGCGAAAATTACACCAAAGGGTCGCCTGAAGGGTTAGATAGTTCCCATCCCAGAACCCCGGACCGAGGAGCCGGGAGCGCGGCGGGTCTGGATGCAAGACGCTGCGACGCAGGAATAGCAGCGCTATTTCAAGGAGCTGCAACGCAGCAGACAGGCTCGCCCCGCCCCAATCCTCCGACCGGAGGGGTTTCGGGATGGGAACTAGATATTTTGATCATGAAAAATAGGTCATTATTCGAAAGAGATGGTGGCCCCTATAACGACAGCTATGGAAAAGACTGGCACGACAACGCAATAAGATTCGGGTCTTTTTCCAGAGTGGCAGCCCACCTGGCCTCTCCTGAAAGCCCTCTCTCATGGGCTCCCGATATTGTTCACTTAAACGACTGGCAATCCGGACCGGCCGCTGCATATCTCTCTTTTCTGCCGGGGGCGACCGCTAAAAAAGTTTTTACCATTCATAACATTGCGTATGCAGGGATTTTTGACCCATACTGGACAGCTCCTCTCGACCTGCCGCCGGAGTCTTTCTCTATTGATGGCGTTGAGTTTTTCGGCAACTTGTCCTTTCTGAAAGCCGGCGTTTATTATTCAGATGAAATAACCACCGTATCACCAACGCACGCAAAAGAGATTCAAACACTAAAAGGAGGGCACGGGCTTTATGGT
>JAABSF010000044.1 GCA_011390535.1 Deltaproteobacteria bacterium
TCCGACTCCACAACTTCTTATGGTTCCTACTCGGGCGCCACCCCAAATGAGAAGATCACCTGGGACAAGCTGACAAAAGACACCCCCATGTTTGTAATCGAGTCCGACGCCACCATCGTCGCGCCGCTCATTCTAAGCGCGTTGCTTGAGTGTAAGAAAGACCCCGCTGAAGCGCGTGCGCTGATCGAAAAACACGCTCCACCACTCGCACCTCCCCGAATAGCTCTTGATCCTGCTGATTAGACAAGGATAAACAATAGATAAACAAAGCTCCGTCCCCGAACTTCGTCATTAAACAAAGCTAACCAAAGCTCCGTCCCCCGAGCTTCGTCTCCTGAACTTCTGGCTGCGTCCCCGAGCTTCGTCTCCTGAACTTCTGGCTCCGTCCCCCGAACTTCGTCTCCTGAACTTCTGGCTCCGTCCCCCGGATTACTCCTCCCCGAAGCGCTCTTGATTCAACGACCACGGGGTCCATCCGGGACGAGCCTCTACGTTTTTATCGATCATATAAACCTCATCAGATGTGCATGCCACATAAGCTTTACCAACCATCTCTTTACCGTAAAACGATTCGAAATGACGAATACCCTCGATACTCTTGCGGGAGGGTTTTTCCGCTAGCTTGCATTCGCATGGAATCAGTTTGCCGTTTACTTCGATCACCAGATCCACTTCACGCCCGTCAGGCACGCGCCAATACCACAAAGAAGCTGATGGTTCGCACCAGTGTTTCCATCTCCACCACTGGACGATCACATGGTTTTCAAAAAAATGCCCTGAGAGACGGCTTGTCCACAATGCCTCCGGGTCACTTATCCCGGTCAAAAAAGCGGCAAGTCCGGTGTCCACGAAATACAACTTCGGAGATTTGACCAAACGTTTTCCGAGAGACCGAAAATACGGCTCCAGTAAGAATATTTGCCCTGACGCCTGAAGAACGCTGATCCAATTGCGGATGGTCCCGGTTGAAACTCCAACGTCACGTCCCAATTCAGACATGTTCAATGTTTGTCCTGTTCTGGCAGCGCAGGCTCTCAAAAACCTCTCAAAGTCCCTCAGGCTCCCCACATTCATTAACTGTCGCACATCCCGTTCCAGGTAAGTGGCTAAATAACTCTGATACCAGTAATCACGCTGAGGTGAAGCATCGTCGTCGGCCCACATGGCGGGAAACCCGCCCTTCCATAAAAAGCGTTTCCAGTCGTCCTTGCCTGCAACGGTTGCGGATGACGGCAATGCACTACCACCTTTCCAACCGCGCTGCCATTCTTCAGCCGCAAGACTCATCAACGGAATAACGGCTGCCCTCCCTGCCAGGCTCTCTGTGACCGACTGCATCAAGGGAAAACTCTGCGAACCCGTAATGATAATCTGTCCGTTTTCTTTTCTTTCATCCACGTATGATTTTATCCATCTCAAAACCTTCGGCGCATACTGCACTTCATCAAGGATCACCGGAGGAGCATGTTTGTTCAAAAACTCACTTGGCCGGGTCTCAGCCATTTCAGCATTCAGCCCGGAATCCAGGGAAACATAGCGATGATCCGAAAACAATTTCCTGACCAGAGATGTCTTGCCCACCTGCCTCGGACCGGTGAGTACAATTACCGGAAAAGACCACGCAACTTCTTGTAATGTTTTTTCTAATATTCTGTTTATCCACATAATGATTTTCTATAACTAGATTATAAAATTGTCAAGTTACTGATATTTTTGGACATTTTTTCCAATGGCGATCAGGTAATTCTCAGGTCCTCGAACTTTCCCAAAGCTCCGTCCCTCGGATTAGATAAACAAAGCTCCGTCCCTCGGATAAGCTGGAGTATGGATTCGGTAGGGCCCCTGTGCAGTTCAGCCGAAGATACAGCTTTTCTGTATGAAATTATGCAGGGAGAGGACAAGGATGATGAAACTACCCGGGGACAGATCCCTGACAAAGAATCCGATAGTTTCCATCGTCCACATTGAAACGTCTAGACTCTTTTTGTTGACTAAGTCTATGAACTAAGTCAATATTGATATATGAAAACAGTAACTATCCACGAAGCAAAAACCCATCTCTCGCGGTTAATACGAGAAGCCCTAACCGGAGAGGAGATAATAATAGCAAAGGGGAAAGAGCCTCTGGTGCGATTATCGCCATTGGAAGAGAAACACAAGGATCGGCAATTCGGTTGCGCCGAAGGAATTGTGGAGTATATGGCGGAGGATTTCAATGAACCTCTGGACGATTTTAAGGAATACATGAAATGAACATACTCTTGGACACTCATATTTTCCTTTGGTTCATTCAGGGAGATTTCAGGCTGAAAGAAGCCCTGCGGAATGAGATTGAGAACAGAAAAAATACTGTTGTCTTCAGTGCCGCCGGCTACTGGGAAATTTGCATAAAACTTTCTATCGGACAATTAAAACTGGCTAAAGACTGGCGGAAAACGGTGGATTCTAAACTCGCGGAGAACAACATTATCTGGCTGGAAATTAGAAAAGAACACATGGCACAAACCGTTGAGTTGCCCTGGCATCATCGGGATCCTTTCGATCGCCTCCTTATTGCCCAGGCCCTGGCTGAGGATTTCCGGCTCTGTTCTCAAGATCCGTCATTCTCCTCATACGATGTAAACCTGCTTTCATAAATACAAGAGGAGAGAAAAGGCGCAGAGAAGTTGGGATAGGTAGAAACGAAATGCTACGGTAGAAGCCAAAAATGAACAAATTTGGAGGACGAAGTGTAGAAAAAGCGCACACGACGACGACACGCGATCAGCCGCGACTCTCTCTAAGGACAGTTCGGCTAATGCGTCTGGTCGAACAGGTTGCTGTCAACAGGTTGCCGTCAAATGTTCGGTCACTTTTTCGATGTAGTCTCTCAGCGAAGTGCATTTCGATCTGAAGGGGAGCTCGTGCGGGAGCTTTGGTGGCGGGGGTTCGGTGGGTAGAGCGAGGCAAACAGAGCTCCGTCCCCAAGTTTTTCCTCAATCTGCTTGGAGCTTCCGTGTTTTTCCAACCGCAGCACACGAAATCCCTATAGATGTAAACTAATAAAATATGCTATGTTTATTTATAGATAAAATGAATGATTCTGGCACGGTAATCTGAAAGAAGTCATAGAAATCCTCCTGGAGGATGGAGATCCCAAGCTGGAGGCCGAGTTTGTCGGTAGGCTATGATCAAGCTGGAGGCCGAGTTTGTCGGTAGGCTATGATCAAGCTGGAGGCCGAGCTCATCGGTAAGGTATGATTGTTTTTTGAGGCACGACCATGCGTTTGACCCAAAGACAAATCGAGATCATCACCGGGACGGTGAAGCGGATCGCCGGTGCGCAGGCCGAAGTGTTTTTGTTCGGTTCTCAATTGGATGAAAATGCTCGGGGGGGGGATGTTGACATATTGATTGAAACACCTCTGCGACTGTCGAGGGTAGCGAAGGCCGGGATACAAATGGAGCTTGAGCGATTACTCGGGCGGCCGGTGGATGTTCTGGTTCACAAACAGGGAACCACCCCGACACCGTTTCAGCGGATTGCAAAGGCAAAGAGCTTGCGTTTGGAGGCGGATTAATGACCGGCGCGAACAATGAACACAACAATAAGCTCGCCGCAGAGAAACACTACCTCGCAGAATTGCTCGAAGCGATTGAGCGATGTGTTTTTTTTCTGCACGCGTCCTCTGAAAAAATAGACTGGCCGCTCGAGCAAGTTTATCTGGAGAATCATAGCAGGGACGTAGCATTATTCGAGGCGCTCTCCTCCATCAATGAACGGTTTTCTAAATTACAGGATACCTTGGGAGCGGCGATGCGACACGCGGCGATTTTGTCCGGTGAGTCAGGAAATCGGTTTCTCAAGATTTTGTCATTTTACGAGAAGGTTGGCGTCATTGAATCGATCGAGTCTTGGCAACTTTGTCGTGCGACACGAAACTTCGCTGCTCACGAATATGGTGTCGATTACGGCGTGATTGCAGAAAACTTCAACGCTTTGCATGAGCTGGTGCCGGAACTTTACGGAATGGCGGGTCGTTTTGTGCGCTACTGCAAAGATAACCTCCGGGTGGAGCCCACCCGGGATGAGTTTGGGGAAAGTTTTTTGCGGATTACCCGGTAAGGATTCCGATTTAAAGGGGTCTAAGGAGGCTCGGTCTAAGGAGGCTCCGTCCCCGAAAGAGAAATCAATCAGTATGCTGTCCCCGGAATTGAGTAAAATGTATATTTAACTCGCTGTTTTCGTAATTAACAGATGAAGACTGGACTAATTTTTTTTGTGAATAAGAAAGAAGAGAGAAAAAAATGAACACAAACAAGACGAATCAACAAAAGCAGTATCCACCTATTTCGCCCATGGCGGTTTGCGCGGTTTTTACCGCACTTTTGATGGTTTTGATGATTTCCTGCGGCTCCAATGGTAACAATACGGATCCAACGGATGTCACCCTTGGAGAGACTACATTCGTAATCGTGGTAAACCCGCTTATCAATGACGTGAACGATGTGTCAGTACCTCAACCCGGTACACCTGTCGACGGGGTGGCGATCGATGGCGGTTCCAGGTCCTCTACGACAGGGCCTGAGGGCATCGCGGTGCTGGGCTCGGTCGATCACGGGGCCGTTCCATTGAGATTTCGTTTTGATTCCATTGATGAAGATTTAACTCAAAACATCAGTGAGCACGATCTGGTGGAGTTGGCGGTTTCTCTCAGCCCTGATGGAGCTTTAGAGATGGCCCGGGTTGTCTACGAGTTTGGAGCGGAGGTCGTGGAGCTCAACCAAGATAACACGCTTGATGATGTCAACGACGCTCTGAGCGCCAGCGACAGAATCGTTCTCTTAACCGATGGAATCTATTCGGGTGACCTGGAACTCTCCGGCAGCAATGTTACTTTGTTCGGAGCGGGAGTTACGGGCGGACAAGTGACCATAGAAGGCAATGTCACCATATCGGGAAGCGGAAACAGAATTCGCGGCGCTTACATAACGGGCGACCTGGATGTCTCCGGAAGCGATGCGGGTGTTTCTTTTTCGGCAATCGACGGATTTTCTTCATTTTCAGGCAGTGATTCGGTTCTTCTCCAAAACACCTTTTGTGGTGATGTGGAGATTTCCGGCAGCGGCACCCACGTGCTGGGAAACGCGGGCATCGAGCCCATCGAAGCCGTTTGTCCCTGAAAAACCCAGGGATATTATGACAATTCCAGAAATCCTGTGAGTATGCTTGTTTCTTTTAAGGCTGAATTCTGCTGTCCCCGAATTTTGCTGTGTTTTCTCCCGCCTGTCTAACGGCCTATTCTGACTGCGTAAAGTGCTCTTCTGGATGCACTCTTCTCAATGCATCTTTGGTTTTCCAGGGCTGAAAGAAAAGAAAACCTGAGCTCAAAAAAGCTGAAAAACAGGCTGGCGAAGAACACCTTTGTCTATTATAAAAACCGGAAAGCATGATGAAGATGATAGGAATGAAGATGACAGGAATGAAGTTGATGGGAATGAAGTTGATAGGAATGAAGATAAAAGTAGTGAAGATAAAAGTAATGGAGTATTTTGATGAGTTTTAATCGCCGTATAGAGACAAGACATCCCAAAAAGCTGGAAGTTGTTTTGTCCGTCGATGGGGATGACTACGAAGGCACGACACGCAATTTGAGCCGTGGCGGTGCTTTTATCGAAGTGGGTTTGTACATTCCCATTGTAGTAGAGCCGGTGGTGGAATTGCGCTTTTTTATTCCTACGCCTGCGGGAGTTGTTCCAGTGGCCTGCCGGGGCCGCATATGTTGGATCGAAGGTGTGCTGCCCAACGGCACAGGGTTCGGCGTCTCCTTTGAGGGGTTGAACGATCAACAGGTCGCCTCGCTGGAGGCGTTTTTCACTTTGGACGACCGCGTCGCGCCGGCGGTTTTAGACAGCAACAAGCAAGCAATAGGCGAGACCCTTGACCGCTGGGTGGCAAACGGCCTGCTCAGTCGAGAGGGAGCCGAACGTTACCGTATGCGAATGCTGGGTTAAATTCGAGAGCTTGGGAAAGGTATAACATGTGGCCCGGCCGCACGAGAAATATCCAAAGACCTCCCATCGCTAAAATTAACGCGCTGGCACATGAATTGGAAGGAAAGGGGCGTCGGCTCATCAACTTGGGTCAGGCGGTCTTGGGCCTGCCTCCACCAAAGCGGGCTTTGCAGCGGGTGCATCAATACCTTGAAAACACGGAAACACATGGCTACTGCCCTGATCCGGGGTTGCCCACGCTTCGTGAAGCCACCGCCTCATTTTTAAGCTCCAAGAAAAATATCAAGGATGCTACAGCGTCACGAGTTATGCTCACCTGCGGCGCCAACCAGGCTTTTGTGAATGCTTTGCTGGCGGTGACTATGCCAGGTGACGAGGTTATCATCTTTGCACCATATTATTTTGACCACGTTTTTGCGGTGAAGTTAGCGGGTTGTAAGCCGGTGGAAGTGGAGTTGGCCTTTTCAGAAGGTCGCTATCATATCGATTTTACCCGGCTTAAAAAGGCATTATCCCCGCGCACTCGGGTTGTGGTCTTAGTCTCACCGGGAAACCCCACCGGCAGAGTAGCCGACGCGGAGGAAATAAAAACCCTCTGCGAGCTTTGTCGCCGAAATGATCTAAGGGCTGACTCAAGAATAAGATCGCAGGTCGGGATGGATCGGCGCACGAATCCCGAAGTTAATTTTGAGTCAGCCCTATGGCTGATTTCAGACGAAACCTACGATCTTCTCACCTTTCCGCCGGCTGCTCATGTCAGCCCGGCAGCTATCTGCCCTACGGAGCGCACCATTGTTCTGGGCAGCTTTTCAAAGACCTTTGGCTTGGCCGCCTGGCGCATAGGTTATCTTTACGGACCTAACCCCGAGTTCATTGAAGAGACCATAAAAGTACAAGATGCCTTGGTGGTTTGTGCACCGGTGCCCTCGCAGATGGCGGCCCTGGGCGCCTTAGAAGAAGTCGACACTTATGTGCCCGAAGCAGTCAGCGAGTTGATCCGCCGCAAGGACAGCTTGATGTCCGCCTTGAAAAGTTGCCGCACGCTTGAAGCCATTGAGCCTCACGGGTCGACCTCTGTATTGGCCCGAATCACGACTCCTGTTTTCGAAGATGCTTTTGCTTACAGTAGAAGCCTGCTTCAAAATCAGGGTGTTATCACAGTCCCGGGGTCGGCCTTCGGCCCTCACGGCGAGGGTCATGTGCGCCTCTCATTCGGTAATCAGCCCCCTTCGGTTATCGCCCAGGCCGGCGAGCGGATCCGGAGCTTCGAAAACAGTTGTACTTGATCGGATTTTGAGCCTTAATGCTTCAAATGTTTCATGCAGAGTTGTTTAAATCGACATAATTAATCCTCGGGAAGGAGCTGGGAGAAAGTCCGCAGCTTGGCACCAGCCGCGCCGAAATTAGAAAGGGGGTTCATTTGTTGTTTATGATGATCAAAGATAGATGCTTTTCAGTGCTTGGTATTTTTCTTTTTATTGGGTGTCTTACGAGCTGCATAAAGAGTGGAGAGTATGTTAAAAAAAACAACTCCACGAAAGATGAGGCGGAGAAGAGTGATGCAGTTTTTGACACGGATTCTACCCCTGAACCGGTTAAAAAGCGGCCCCTCGAAAAGCAGCGTTGCATTATTGAAAAGTTAGAGGCTGAATACAAAAACGCAGATGATGTTAAGCAGAGAATAATGAGAGAAACGATCGGTGGCCTGAAACTTGGAATGGATGCTGAAGAGGCCGTGACCATGCTGAGTGAACCGGATTCCAAAACCAAACCGTTTGAAGAAGCTGCTACAGGCTATATTAAGTCGGAATGGATCTGGAAAACAAAGGGCGTTCAACTCACCATGGACAGCTCCCAAGGGAAGAATGAAGTTGTTGCGATTGTTGTCCGTTACCCGTTTAAAGGCAAGACATCTTGTGGGATATCCATAGGCAGTACAATGGATGAGGCAAAAAATACTTATGGAAAGTATTTGGATAAGGATTTCTCACAAGGCGACTCAATTATTGCAGGGACGGTTTACGGAGGCATTATGTTTTCGAAGGGCGTAAGTTCTGATGAAATAAGTAGCATCGCGATTGGCGCTTTCGCTGAATAGGCTGTAATCGACTGTAGTAATAGGCTGTAATCGACTGTCTTAAATACGGGTTGACCCGGCAAAAATACTCAAGCGAAATCTACTGGATCTTTTTGCTATTTTAGATATTGTTGCGTTCTCTGGTTTAAAAAAGGTTGAGCACATTTTTGAGGTGTAACCCTGACGCAGTTATCCCTCCACTGAGTTTATCGCCTTCATTCAAACTAGAGACGAGTATGTAAAGGCCGGTGTTTTCCGAAGTGAGAAAGGTCCACGATCCGATGTGCCGGCTGCAAAGCATTGCTCAAATAATAACTGGTTGGCAAAAGTGCCACCTATAGCGTCTCGATATGAGACAGAGAGAGAAAGAAAAGAGATGTCACAGAAAGTTTACGTTGGCGGTTTGAGCTGGGATACAAAGGACGACGAGCTGAAGAGAGCCTTTGAGACCTTTGGCGAAGTAGAAGAAGCCATAGTCATTAAAGACAGAATGACTGACAGATCCCGTGGCTTTGGTTTTGTTACTTTCGCCGAAAACGATGCAGCCGCTGAAGCGATCGAGAAGATGAACGGCACTGAGCTGGACGGACGCACGATAACGGTTAATGAAGCCCGTGAGCGAAGGTCCGGCGGCGGCGGTGGTGGCAGAGGTCGCGGCGGCGGTGGCGGCGGCGGCAGAGGCGGAAGAGGCCGCGACTGGTAGTCTCCCCCCAAAGGTGTCAACCATTAGCAATTAAGCTTTTCTGCGGCATCTGAACTTCAATAATTACAACAGTTTCACGACTAAATGCTAATTGCTGGTGTCAGGCACCTTTAACCTTCTTTAAGCCCAGGGATCTTCAAGCCCAGGGATCTTCAACCTTCAACCCCCCGGTCTCCCTGTTAAAGCTCTCGAAGAAACTTCTCCTCAAGAAACTTCTTCTCCGTCACCAACTTTCTTAAAGCCTGTCAAGCCGGGACAAGCTGAGATACGTCATTGAAGCAATAGTCTGCTTATTAACGCCTGATTTAATGATTCAACTCGGTTTGTCCCCCAAAAACATCGGTGATTTACCCGGCTAGCAACCTCTGGAATAGAGCCACAATTGCAGGCCGCCGTTTTTATCAAAAGCCGGGACCCATCCTGATGCAATGGTTCGTTCGGGTTTTCCATCATCGCATGGGGTGATGACGACATTGAGTTTAATCCATAGTCGGCCATCGATAACTTTTTGATCCTGAGCCTGGTAAGTATACCCATTTGATTTGCCCCGGAACCGCTTAGCTTTCCCACCAGGCGCAGCATAAAGCATGCGGTCCCATTTAGGAGTAAGAAAAGTCATTACTTTTGTGCTTTTTCCGAGAAGTTTGGATAATTTGATGAAAGGTGCCTTGGTACTAATCCACCCGAGTTTACCGGCCGGATTTATAATGATGCGATACCAACTCACTGAGGCTTGCGAGCTTTTTTCCGTGGCGGTCTCGTAAACCGGAAGTCCCTCATTTTCTTCCATAATCTCAGGGACACTACCGCAGACAAAAGGCATATAAGATTTTCCTTGAGGAAACCACTCATGCCAAGAGCACACTTCGGTTCCGTCGGAGCCGATAACCCCGCCCCCGTCGATCCAGCCAATCGCCTCGCCATCAGAGCTAGGCTTGTCTCGAATGACAATCGCCCTTTTGCCCGCGCCGGAGATAGCGGCCCGAAAGTGTATCATCCCTATCGTCGTGGCGGAACCTGCCGGAATTTTAAAACCATCCAAATTGGGTTTATTTTCTATTTTCAACGAACGCGCAGGTCGGAACTCTGGTGAAACCAAAGATTTTTCGGAATCATCCTTCTTCCATGTCGTTTGTTTCTCGGAGCCCTGAGAGGTGTCGGCCTGATTGGATTCATCGTGAGTTGTCGTCGCAGGCTTATCGACCTTATGCAAACGATCCCTATTACCGCAACCCGTCAGACCAACAAACGCTATCATGAACCCAAATATCTTCAGTAAAAAAATCATACTTCTCCGAAAAGGTGTCAAAGGTTAGCAATTAAGCTTTTTTTTACTTTTAAATCTCAATGATTACAATGCCTTTTCAATTAAACAAACGAAAAGGTTTCAGAAAAGTCCGAAAAGGTGTCAAAGATTAGCAATTAAGCTTTTATTGGCCTTTAAACATCAATGATTACAATATCTTTTCAATTAAATGCTAATTGCTGGTGTCAGGCACCTTAGGTGTCCTATTGCTAATGCCGGGCACCTTTGTGTCCCTCTGTAGTGCCTTGTGGTGCCTTGTGGTTCCGACGACTGCTGCTGTTGATGACTCAAGGTAGAATATGATTTTTTGTTTGTATAGTGCATAGTGAAGTTCAAATGTGCCTTATACTTTTTGCATATAAAGCAAACCCCGGATACGACTTGATCCTTGCGGCCAACCGGGATGAGTTTTACCACCGGCCGGCCTCACCCATGCATTTTTGGGAAGAGAACCCGGACATCCTTGCAGGAAAGGACATCAAAAGCGGTGGTACTTGGATGGGCATAAACAGGGACAAACGCTTCGCCGCCCTTACAAATTACCGGGATCCGGCCGTGTACAGAAATGACGCTGCCTCCAGGGGCGAAATCATCACAGACTATCTCGGATCACAGAAGGGTTCGAATCACTTTGCCGAAGAACTGAAACAACAGGCGGCCCGCTTCAACGGGTTCAACCTTATCTGGGGAGACATCCGCCGTATCTACTCGTTTTCTAACAAGG
Organism: Deltaproteobacteria bacterium; assembly: GCA_011390535.1. GTDB lineage: Bacteria > Myxococcota_A > Polyangia > HGW-17 > SLPX01 > SLPX01. The sequence continues at coordinate 10,805 of JAABSF010000044.1, forward strand.
AAGGCCGGATAATGCCCGTGTCTCCCGGCATCCACGGGATCAGCAACGCTTTTTTGAACACTCCCTGGCCCAAGGTCACCCTTGGCAAAGAGCTTTTAAGAGATCTTCTAAAAGAAACTATCAATAACAAGAAGTCAATCACGTCCGCCGATCTCTTTTCCATCCTTGAAAACCGGGAAATGCCCCCGGATAGAATTCTTCCCGACACCGGCGTGGGGCTTGAAGCCGAACGTATGCTTGCGCCCATATTCATCGAAAGTGAAAACTACGGGACCCGCTCTTCGACCGTCATCATTGCCAAGGAAAGCGGCAGGGTGGATATCTGGGAGAGAACTTTCAGTAAAGGGAGCCGTTCCGTCGCAACGGAAAAACATTACCAACTGCAGTGA
>JAABSF010000388.1 GCA_011390535.1 Deltaproteobacteria bacterium
TCCTCAAGTTTTTCATCTGTCTGGTGGCCGGAAAACGCAATCTTTATTGTTTCGAAAAATCAGAAGGCAAGCTGCTCTGGAAGAGACGGTTCTCTTCTCATATCTCATCTAATATCGTGCTTACCCCCGAAGGGAGAATTTTGATCTACTCTGAAGATAGAGGGCTTATCGCCTTTAACGCCCAGTCTGTGGAGGTCTCAAATGTTGTCTTTCCGGATACTGGAAAAGGCCATGTTTCTCTGGGATATAACTCACAATATTTAGTCACCAGAGATAAGGGCGAAGTTTTTGTGCTGGATGAATATTTTCGGCCACTATGGAGAGCCCCTACCCGCTTGATTGGAAACCCTGTAGCCCCGGCGGTAATGGATGTAGACGGCTCTGTATGGGTTTCTTCTAATAAGGGGCTTTTCCGTTTGACTCCCCCGTTGTAAATAGACTTAATCATGCTTTCCATTCAGCGCTCAGCATATATCATTTGGCTAAAAAATATGAGAACATAAAGAGTTGCTCATGAACAAATTCGAGATATCAACTGATCTCAAATACCGCCTTCTTGTAGGTGCCAAAATATCCATCCCCTGGCTGCGATGCGTTCTCTGGGTAGTGTGGGCGCTGGTGGTTGCGCGCTCATTTTATTCCGCCTCCATTCAGGCAGCCGGCGAGTTTGTTTTCCCTCTTGATGATGCATATATCTACCTGCGTTACGCAAAAGACTACTTCACCCACGGCCCATTCATGTTAAGCGGGACAGAGTCCATCACATCCGGCTCAACAAGTGTAGCGTATCCAATATTTCCAGCGTTATTTCATGTACTTGGAGTAAGCCACGGACGCTTACCTTTATGGACTTTTTGGCTCTCCGCCCTATTTCTCGGGATCTGCGCTCACTTATCATACGAGCTGGCGAGTACCATCCTGAAACATGGAGAATCAAAACTTGGAGTTACGGCCCCAGGTGATCCGGCCCGGGCTATCCCAAGCTTTAAGGAGCGAGCGGATCACGTTCAATCTTGGGATTCTTTCAAACATGCCCCTTGGAGAACTAGATGCGCTTTCCTATTTGGTGGACTAGCCCCAAATCTCACCGGCCTCCTGGCTGGGATCATGGTATTGAATTCTCCGTACATAGTATGGGGAATCCTGGTCGGTATGGAAGGTGGGCTCTATGGAGCGGTTTTATTGGGTGTTCTTTTGGTTTGGATTCGAAACACCGGCGCCGAACAAGCAGAGATATCTCCGGATCTAAATCATACCTGTTTTATCCGCCCGTCTTTAAAGAGCGTTCCGGGCGGTGACAACAAGAATCGAGTCCTGTTGTTGGTGCTCATGGGCTTGCTTCCCCTGACCCGACCTGAAGGAATTCTAATAACCGGAATGCTAATCTTTTTCGCTTCATTGTCGCAAAGAAAGGGTAAAAAGCTCTCAGCCCTTGCCACCCTTTTGCTCACACTCCTACCGTGGCTTTCATTCGTTGTTATGCACAGAATATGTGTGGGCCAATTCTCCCCTAACACGGCAGTGGCCAAATCCATAACAAATGAGCCCTATCTCGATCTTACCCGCTATTGGGAACTCACAAAAAACAATTTAGAGGCGGTGTTCCAGCGCATCCGGGGCGATGTCAAGCATGGTGAGCCTCTCCTAATCTGGCCGGCAATGGTGTTGGGGCTTGCGCTGATATCGGTCGCGCTGGGCTTGAGAGATTTCTTGGTCCCTCCAACAAGAGCATTGTGGATAAAAACAAAATGTTTGTTCAAAAAAGCCGCAACAGAAAACTCTACAAGTGTCGCTCGTGGACCGGATCCCTTCAAAGGTGTCACCTCAACCTGGCTTGCGGTTTCATTTGCCGCCATTGCCACCCTGGCGGGATTGACCCAAAATAGAGTCTTATTCTTCGATAATTTCAGATATCTCCTGGGGCTCCTTATCTTAATAGCCATACTCTCGTCTGCGGTGCTGGGCCTCATATCAAAGAGACTTCATATCACTCTATTGCTACCATTTGCTGCCTATTTTGCCTTAAGCGGTGCAAAAGACCCCATGAAGAGAGTCCGCCTTGAATACGGGGTTCATGCCCGAGATATCGCCAGGTTTCAAATCGACATTGGCCGCTATATAGAGAAGAACCTGCCTGAAAATATCTATATAGGGGTAAACGATGCCGGCGCCATCCCATATTACGCCCGCCGCCCCGCTTTGGATATCGTCGGTCTTACGACGAACGGGTTGGCTCATGCCTTCCGTAACGGCAATGGCAGCCTATATGAAGCCATTGAAAAACTTCCGGCAAACAAACGCCCCTCTCATTTCGCAATTTTCCGCAGATATCTCGGCGGCTCAGGGTTGCTGGGCAAAGCCGTATTCAATCCGGGGACACGGCGAAAGTCCGGCTCATGGAATAATCTAAACGTGCTCTACGAGGCGAAATGGGGACACCTCGGCGTGGACCGAGAGATCCCCTACGAAGCTCGACAAGAAATGGACAGCGACAATGTCCAAATAGTCGACCGGGTAGACGTATCAGATCTGGAGAGTGAGGAAAAGCACAATTACGTGAACCCGAGACCTGATCTAGAATGGCACGCATATAGAATCCATTACAGTCTGGTCCGTTTTGAGAGAAACAGCAGCGCCGGCCCCACTAAGAACAGAATCCCTCTGGCCGACGGGGGACGTCCGATTACAACAGGAGAACAAATGAAGGTCAGGCTCTGCGGAAAAGGCAGAGAGTGCTATTGGGTTGGACGGTTCGCCGCCTACCGATCGGTGAAGGTGAGCCTCTGGATGGACAACCGCAAAATCGGCGACATCCAGATTCCTCGTAGCACGCGTTTTCGGATCTTCACCATGAAACTGAAGGGCGTCTCAGAAAAAAAAGGTTCTCTAAGCTTGAAAGTGGAAGAAAAACCTCGTAAAAAAGGTGAGTTCAAGCCTCAGTATGTGGCGTATCAGCATTGGATCGTGGCCGGCACTTCACCGGCTGGACCAAACCGGAACAAGGGCCCTAATGAGTGAAGAAAAAAAGCCCCAAAAAGAGCATCCCCAGACAATGGAAGGAACCGGGAGCAGTGTGTCTGAAGTGAAAAAAGGACAAACCAGGGAGACTTCCAACAATGAAGAGGTTATCCCATCATCGGATGACATATTGTCAGAGCCCCGCTCGGTGGTGAAACAGTTTTTTCGAAAAGGAGAAGCTTTCATAGAAGAGCTCCTGAATGAAAACGAGAAACTGCGAATGCATGTAATGCATATGGAGAGTAAGCTTCGTCGTGAAGAAACAGAAGTTCCCACAACGGAAGATACCGGAGAGCTTCAGGAGATTATCGAAAAACTAAGGCAGGAACACGAAGATCTGCGCCATAGATACGACCAGATCCTGGAAGAGACCCAACGCCACAAAACTCGTTATGAAACAATAGAAGAAGAAAACGAGAAACTCGCCAATTTATTTGTTGCCTCATATCAGTTGCACTCTACAATGGATTTGGACGAGGCCGTTCAGATAGTTACAGAGATCCTGCTCAATTTTGTAGGCGCGGGGAAATTTGCCCTCCTCATGCGTGAAGGAGAGATGCTGGAGCCGATTTCATCTTATGGAATAGCCATCGAAAAGATATCCCCTGTGAACATCAACGACGAATGGGTGAAGCGAATGGTAACCCCGGGAAAGCCTTATGTGGCTTCCGAAGAATTGAAATCGAATAGAATCCGCGAGGGCGAACCAATGGCTTGTCTGCCGTTGAGCATTGATGGGATGATAACCGGTGCGTTGGTAATCTACTCTTTTTTACAGCAAGATCGGAAGAGCG
>JAABSF010000389.1 GCA_011390535.1 Deltaproteobacteria bacterium
TGAGAGTTATCCATCTCTCCCCGGACGCTCCCAATGTGGATGTTTTCGCGAACGGAGCAGAACCAGCCGCGGTTTCAGATCTGGCATTCGAACAAGGCACCGGGTATCTCGAAGTGGACCCTGGGACCTACTCCTTTAATGTTGCTGCAACCGGTACCGGACCGGGAGCGAGCGTCTTAGACATTGAAGACCTGGAGCTGATGGAGGGCGGGTTTTATACTGCGGTGGCTTTCAACGAGGTCGCATCTATCGAAGCACTCGCGTTGATGGATGATTATGACGGCCTGGGAGCAGGTGACATCCGCGTGAGAGCGATTCACACCGCCGTGGGAATTGGAATGGTTGACATCTGGAACATTCCTGAAGAGGGCGAACCGGCGCTGCTGTACGAAGACGTGGACTTCGGTGTTGCAGGGGATTACATGGACCTCCCGGCCGGAGCCTACACATTAGGCTTTGATGTCGACAAAGACGAGACCCCTGATGTGATATTCGAGCTACCCGACCTACCCGCCGGTACAATCGCAAACGTTTTCGCCGTCACCGATAGTTCAGGAGTTTTCTTGCTGGCCCAACTGCAAGACGGGACCGTGGCAAGAATCGACCCGGTGGCTGCCGAGCCCGCACGGCTGAGAGTTATTCACCTCTCCCCCGACGCACCTGGAGTAGACGTGTTCGTAGACGGCGCAGAACCGGCCGCTGTGGAAAACCTCTTATTCCAGGATAGCACCGATTACCTGGAATTACCGGCGAGCACCTACGACTTTAATGTCGCTGCAACCGGCACGGGACCGGCGCAAAGTGTTCTGGACATAACAGGCTTGGAGTTGACCGCCGGCGCCTACTACACAGCCGTCGCCTTTGATGAGTTAGGATCCATTCAGGCCCTGGCACTCATGGATGACGTTTCCACCCCACCGGCGGGACAGATCAGGGTGCGCGCGATTCATGCCGCCTCCGCCGTGGGCCAGGTGGACATTTGGAACGTCCCGGACGAAGGGACACCCTCGATGCTCTACGAAGATGTTGATTTCGGTGTTGCGGGAGATTACATCGAACTACCCGCCGGCGCTTACACCCTTGGATTTGATGTGGATAATGACGAAATCCCGGATCTTCTTTTTGAACTGCCCGACCTGCCGGAAGGAACCATAGCCAATGTATTCGCCGTTTCCGACGAGAGCGGTGTCTACTTGATTGCGCAGCTTGCAGGCGACATGACCGCAGTTATAGATCCCCTCTGATTCAACCACACTTAAGCTTCAAAAAGCACCTCACACAACATCATATTCTTTAACACATCCAACACATGCAACACCTTAAACACCTCCACCATCACCATCACAAAATCACCTCTCACCATTCATTTTTCCTCTGCGCTTTTTCCTCTGCTCAAGCTTTTTCTAGGCTCAACTAAGATGAGCCTTATTCATGCGCAAGGTTCATAAGCAAGGCTCATGAGCAAGATTCATAAGCAAGATTTATATTATGAATTTTACTTCAAGATATGAAGCCCTACATTATCAATGTTGTTCTCCAGGTTTTGTTTTTGAAAAGAAGAAAAAAGCAACGCCCTGGGTCCGAGAGTATCGGTCCGAGAGTATCGGGATGCAGTAAGAAGACCAGAAACAGTAACCCGAAATCACGAATAGTAAAAAGGAGACACGAACAATAACCCGAAATCACGAATAGTAAAACAGAGTCACTAACAGAAAAGAAAAAACAATTATAAAAACGAACAATTACAAATACACGCGGACATAGACGGGAGATGCTGAGCCATGAAAAAATACAACATTGAGAGCATTTTGAAATCATTAGGGATAGAACCGGTAAACTACGGAGCAACCTCCGGCTCCTCAGCGGGCTGGATAGAAACCGGTGGAGAAGAGCTCATCTCATACTCGCCCATTGATGGCGAACCAATCGCAAAGATTGTGCAGGCTCGGAGAGAAGACTACGAAACGATTTTAAAGAGAGCCCGGATCGCCTTCACAAAATTTCGTATGATGCCTGCCCCGCGTCGGGGAGAGATCATCCGAGAGATTGGGGACACATTGTTGAAGAAAAAACAGGATCTCGCGTCTCTGATAACCATCGAAACCGGAAAAATAAGGCCGGAGGGAGAAGGAGAGGTCCAAGAGATGATCGACATCGCCCATTTCGCGGTGGGGTTAAGCCGGCAGCTGTACGGCTCGACCATGCACAGCGAGAGGCCGTTTCACAGGATGTATGAGCAATGGCATCCTCTTGGGATCGTGGGCATCATCACAGCCTTCAACTTCCCGGTCGCGGTCTGGTCATGGAACGCACTTGTGGCCGCTGTGTGCGGAGACGTGAATCTTTTCAAGCCCAGCTCCAAAGCTCCTCTTACCGCGATAGCCATCCAAAAAACCATCGCACCGGTTGTGGACAAATACGATATTGACGGCGTGTTCAACTTAGTCATCGGCGACCGTACAGAGATCGGTGACACAATGCTTAAAGATCCGCGAATTCCTCTTATCAGCGCCACCGGGAGCGTCGCCATGGGGAAAAAAGTCGCCACCGAGGTCGGCGGACGCTTGGGGCGGACGCTGCTGGAGTTAGGCGGCAATAACGCAGTAATCGTAACAGAAGAGAGCGACCTTGACCTGGCGGCAAAAGCTGTCCTCTTCGGAGCGGTGGGCACTGCCGGTCAGCGCTGCACCTCGACCAGGAGGCTGATTGTTCACCACAGCGTCAAAGAGAGCTTCGTAAAAAAACTGGTGAGCATGTATCGCCGACTTCCAATCGGCGACCCCATGGAACCGGAAACCTTGATGGGGCCTCTGATCGACAAAAAAGCAAAAGAAAACATGAACGCAGCGATAGAAGCTGCTGTGGATCAGGGCGGAGAGATTATATACGGAGGCACTTCTTTGACCATCAAAGGTTTGGAGAATGGTTTTTATGTAACCCCGGCCCTGGTGGAAGCACGAAATGATCTACAAATCGTCCAACAAGAGACCTTTGCACCCATCCTTTACGTCATCACATACAACACTTTCGACGAGGCTATAGAAATTCACAACAATGTTCCTCAAGGGCTCTCCAGCTCCCTTTTCACCAACTCAGTGAAATATCAGGAGCGATTCTTGTCACACGCAGGGTCGGACTGCGGCATCGCCAACGTCAACATCGCGACCAGCGGAGCTGAGATCGGAGGCGCCTTCGGCGGCGAAAAAGAGACCGGTGGTGGGAGGGAAGCGGGAAGCGACGCATGGAAAGCCTATATGCGCCGACAGACAAACACCATCAACTGGGGAGATGATATGCCCCTCGCCCAAGGGATCGTCTTTGGCGGCAAAAAAGAAGAATAATAGTTAAAATAGTTAGAATAGTCCTGTATAAGGCAAGGCCGGGCGGGCACCTTAACGCCCCAGCTTGACAACCTTATTTTAAACAGCCTCCCAAAATTTAAACAGCCTCCCAAAATTTAAACAGCCTCCCAAAATTTAAACAGCCTCCCAAAAGCATCGCGGCATAAAACCTCAGTGTTGTGAGACAGGATCGCCAAGATCATCTCACAAAGCTCTCCGACAAACTATTTTCTATTAAATAATTCTTATTTTGATAAGATTATCCTGAGCGGAAAGCATGAAAAAGCAAAATATTTGGACAAACAGATTTATTCACCCATTTGTTTTTTCGTTTGTTGATTTGAAGGAGAACTTTTCATGTATCGTTGGTTATCCATCTTTTTTATGACCTTTTTTTTCGTTACAGGATGCGCGGTAGAACAAAAATATTC
>JAABSF010000390.1 GCA_011390535.1 Deltaproteobacteria bacterium
AAGTCTCTAAACCGTTCATAGCCCTTCAAAAAAAGCTCCAGCTCTTTAGGACAGTCTCTAGCGCGAGCTGGGAGTAGAAGCCAAATATCCTGTACCGGTGGCGCTATCCCCATGTCGTCAAAGTCCAGAAAAAACCACCCATTGGATCCGAACAATAGGTTGGCCCGGTGGCAATCTCCGTGCACACAAAATGTCTCTACACCTTCGTATGCTTTCAGCCCCAGATCCACAAGACGTTTCACTGCGTCTCCATATCGATGGCTCAACCCCGGTGGCATATCGGTACGTTCCATTATGGTCTGGAGACAGTCCAACCCATAGCTCTGTGGTGAGATATTGGGACGATGGAGAATCTTCATGGAAGCCATGATATTATGTATCCGCCCAAGCAGCCTCCCCAGTTGTTCATACTGCTCACCACGCAGCTCATCGGGGCTCCGTCCCCCGGTTCGGGGGAAGAGGGCAAAGAAGATTCCATCTTCAGTGGTGTGGAGAGTGTCGTCGTTTTTGTCATCGCTGAAGGCTATTGGAGCACACACGGGGATCTCCGCTTTATCTAAAGCCTGAAGCACCCTGTGCTCATCGCGTATGGTCTCTTCGCTCCAACGGCCCGGGCGGTAAAACTTTCCTATTACGCGAGAGCGATCATCAAGCTCTACTTCGTATACTCGGTTTTCAAGGCTGTTGAGAGCGTAGCACAGGCCGGTGGTGCGAATTCCGCAACGTTCCACGGCGTCCAGGACTCGCTCGGGGGTTAAAGTAAAGAAATGTTCCATAAAGCTCCTGTCAGCATCTGTTAAGATGGTCAAAATCTCTCGTTCCGCCGCCTTTGTCTCGCTTGGATTATCCAGGTATCCCGCGAGAGGGAGGCCGATGGACCGGGAACAAGCAAGTAAATCTAATGGTGAGAAAACGCAAGAGGTAAAATAATTTCTTCTTTTCCTTTTATCACCAATAAGTCCACAGTTCAGCGCCTTGAAAGGGATGATAGGGAATGTTACAGCATGGATAGTTCTAAGAGGAGTGTGTGTTTGATGAAAAAAAAGCGAGCCCTAGGTTTTCTGTCGCTCTGTTTTTTAGCAGGCTCTGTTTTCTTTTGGAAAAACGCCGCTGTTGAAGCAAAGGGCTTTTTGGCTGGGTTAGGGGGCGAGCATCCTTTTGTGGTATTAAAGCAAGCGCGGAGCAAAGAAAAGCAACTGAATGCGGTCGCTGAAATAGTTGCTCGGAGATCAGAAGGTGGGGCTAAGCTGCTGTTGGATCTTTTGGATACAGGCCGTCAGCTGGACCAGGACCTTGAAATAGAGGTCATCAGAGGCCTGGGTGTTCTGGGCTATCGACAGGCCTTGCCTTATTTATCCAGGATCATGCGGTTTAGCACCAGCGTTTCCGTGCGTGCGGCTTGTTTGGAATCCATCGCCGGCATTATGGGGAAGAACGCCCTGCCCATTCTCATGAAAGCCGTCAGAACGGCTGATTTCAGAAGAAATGCGTGGCGGGCACTCCTTAGAATGGCGGAGGATGTCAGACCGAATATGAAAGATGAGCTGAAGAGAGGAGGGAGCCTCGCACAGGGAGCGGCGTTGGTATTGGCTTCCGGTAAAGAGCCGATAGAGACCTCCCTTTTTTCAAAGGCATGGAAAATTGGCTCTATAGATGACTCTGTATTTCTCAGAGCCATGGGAATGTTGAGAGGCTCTGAATCTCTTAGGTGGCTTGGCCGGTTTCTTGTGCATGGAAAAAATCAATCGGTAGAGACTGCTTTCGATTGGATTCGAATACGTAGGAAATCTGAGAGCGGGCCGGCGGTAGTTGCTTCCCTGGGTGCAGGTAAGATAGACCCTCGGGAGGCTTTGCTTTTTTTGAATCGGATAAATTATCGGCGTGGACGGACAATCGGGCTGACATATAGCAGGAGTTGGGATCCTGTGGTGCGTTCTCTTGCGTTGAAGCTTGTCGCAAGAGGTGGTGGGGTGAAAGACCTAACGCGTATGTTGGATCCGGCAAAGAGAACTTTTTTTCATGAACTAATATGGGCAATGAGCGCATCTCAAGACTTTGCAGCCGTGACTCCTTTAATTGAGAATACTAAATGGGCTGGGAACCTTGGAGTGGCCTCTGTGCATGGATTGGGTAACCTCTTACGTCGAGATGGGGGCTTCCTCCAATCCCGAAAGAACCGGGGTAGGGGGGTGAAGATAGGAGCAGAGGTTCTTTGGAGGCTTTTGTCTCCAAATGATAAACGGAGGTGGGCTGCGCTCCGCTCTTTGGGTAGAATTCGACGTGGTTTTGCCATCGAACCTTCCTTGAAGGCTTTGAAAAGTAATGTAGTAAGTGACAGGGTCGATGCTTGTCTTGCCCTCTCATCGGATAAAAACTCTGAGGAGGCAGGGGCTGTTTTTCGCAATTTATTGGCTGATGATGATTCAGGGAAGGTGAGAGTCTGTGCTGCGTGGGCGCTTCGTCATTATCCCGGTGAGCAGACCGTCCGATTGTTGAGTGCTGCCTTACGGGATATTGAAAGCTCAGTTGCCTGTACTGCGTCTGCCGCCCTGGCGATGTTATCAACAACTCGAACAACTGGAAACGAGGTTTGGAGCGAGCTCGCAGAGTTGTTAGAGAGCCCTTCTACATGCTTGAGAAGCAATGCGGTCTGGGCACTAGGGTGGAAAAAAGACAAAGCATCCTTGAGAGAGTTGCGATATTTTCTTTTACGGGATCTGGATTCAATCGTAAAAAGGAACGCCGTAACAGGTTTGTGGCGAAATAGAGATAAGAGCTTTGCTCACGCTCTGTTTAGAGATCTGCTCTTAGATGGGATCCAGGACACATACTTAAAGAGGTTGATTACGGAATACCTGTGGTCGGACCGAAAACATGTTGGCCGAATCTTGGCCCGAAAGGGGATGGATTTCTTTGCCTTTCTAGCCAAGGAAGGAAAAAAACGGGCGGGATCGGCACTGTATTCTGCGATTCTTCCGGGAGGTCTGACCATTTGGCATGTGACGGACAGATATGGGTACGGCATTTTGGATGATCTGTGCCCGGGAGAGGTGGTGGTAAAACTAAACTAGAGCGGGCACGGGTTGGAAAAATCACGCTGGGAAAGGTTAACGGATATTTTTCTGAGATGACAGCGCCCCGCAAGATGTTTTATTGCTTGATCTCCCATTTGAGAGAAACCTTACCTTGCGGCCCGGCGATTTTGAGTAAAAAATACTTTGTCTTGAGGGGGATTGTTGGATTTTCGTTTTCAGAGCGGGGAAAACGTACCCGATAAGCGCTTGAGAAAAGCTCAATTTGAGGAAAAAAGGTCTTGTGAGTTGTGGTTATGGGTTTAATCCGCATTATATCGATTGGTTCAACTTCTTTTCCTCGATCGTTTACCAGCGCAAGCCTCCAGATGGATTTCTTGTCACCCAGATCATTCCATTCCGGCTCTTGGGTGACCATGGCCAACATAAACTCGTGGTGCTTGGTTTTTTCTTCAAGGAGCTTTGATCGAAATTCATTTGCCTGCTGTTTAGCAATACTGAAAAGCTTAATGTACTTCGCAGCGTAAGCGTAGCAGAAGTCGTGTGACCAATAGGTTGCCGATGCCCGGATGTTTACGATTATATCTTCGTATGATTTGTCCCGCCTTGTCCATCGTTCCCAGACTTCTTCATATTCATGTGCTTCATAATTTTTGGGGCTGGTTGACATGTCCACCTGGGGTGGCTTGCAGGCTGAGGGAGCGACGGCTGAGAGCGAGAAAAGAAACACCATCGGCATGATACGAATCAAAAAAAAATGCTGTAAACTGGAA
>JAABSF010000391.1 GCA_011390535.1 Deltaproteobacteria bacterium
ATCATCCCAAGACCGAAGCAATCATTAACAGATTTGAAGAGATAAGCAAAATACCACGATGCTCAAAAAATGAAGAGGCGATAGGGAAATGGTTAATGAACTGGGCGGAGGAGAACGGTTTTAAGGCCAAAATGGATGAGGTGAAAAATGTCGTCATCCAGGTCCCCGCCAGCCCAGGTTACGAAAATGCTCCGGGGGTGATTATCCAAGGGCACATGGATATGGTCTGTGAAAAAACAAAGACCTCGACTCATGACTTCTCAAAAGATCCGATCAAGTTTGTCTATGAAGGCGATTGGCTCAAAGCCCACGAGACAACTCTAGGAGCAGACAACGGGATCGCAATAGCGATGGCGGTGGAAGCAGCCTTGGATGATAATGTAAAGCATCCTCCGATGGAACTGTTGTTCACGGTTGATGAAGAGACCGGTCTTACCGGAGCCACTGCTTTGGAGAGTGGTTTTTTGAATGGAAAGCTTTTATTGAATGTCGACTCTGAGGATGAGGGCATTTTTACGGTTGGGTGTGCCGGCGGTAAAGAGACTAACATGGGGCTGGCTTTTGAGACTGCGACTCCACCTGATGGGTTTGTTGGGTTGAAGTTGGAGGCCGGTGGGATGTCCGGTGGTCATTCGGGAGTGGATATTCATGAACAGAGAGCAAACGCTATTCATGTCTTGGCCAGGGTGTTGATGGAGTTGATGAGGAGCATGGATCTTCGAGTCTCCTGCCTCACCGGTGGTACGGCCCACAATGCCATTCCCAGAGATGCTGAGACATTTGTTTTTATCCCTAAAGAGAAATTGGATGAAGCCAAGAAAATGGTGGCCGGCCTCGGAGATACAATAGCTGCTGAATACAAGAAGACGGATCCCAAACTCACTATAACACTGGATGAGGCGGCTGATGCTGATGCGTCCAGCGCAATGAGCAAAGGAAGCACTCGCAAAGTGGTTGATTTCGTGGCGGCTGTACCTCATGGTGTGGACAATTATTCGAATGATATTCAAGGTTTGGTGGAGACTTCAGATAATCTTGCCACTGTGGTTTGTGAAGACAGCGTCTTGAAGGTGAAGACCAGTCAGCGCAGCTCGGTGATGGATCGTCTCCAGTTCCTCACAGATAGGATCGAGTCCGTGGGGCGGCTCGCCGGAGCGCAAGTGGAGAGTGGAGGAGGCTATCCCGCGTGGCAGCCGAACATGGATTCTGAACTTCTGGCACAGTGCAAAAAAGTCTACAAGGAGCGTTTCGGGAAGGATCCGGTGGTAGAGATTATTCACGCAGGGTTGGAATGTGGAATAATCGGTTCAAAGTATCCCGGCATGGATATGATCTCTTTTGGTCCAACCATAAAGAACCCGCATTCACCCGATGAGGCTTTGGAGTTGAACACAGTGGGGATGGTGTGGGACTTCATGGTGGATTTGTTTGCAAGCTTGAAGTAAGTTTTATTAGCAGCTGCAGTTATTTTTTGTGTTGATTTTGGGCATGAAAGATAACTGTATTATTGCTATTATTGTTTGGCTGGGCCGAGAGGCGTTGAATCAGCCCTAAGGGGGTAAAGGATATGGAGTTGACTCTTCTTTTTATGACGGTCTCAAAGGTGACTTTGCAGTTGTTTTCTGCGCCCATCACCGGTGATTCTTTTGTTTTAGCCAGTAAAATCAGTTCTTTCTCCGCGGCCCTTGTGGCCGTGGTGGGCTTGATTGTAGTGGGGCTTTCCATCCGGTGGCTCATTAGAGCGGAATCCAAAGGGGGGAAAGCTGGGGCTGTTTTGGCTGCACTCTTGGGTTTAGGTATTTTGGGGGGTGGGGTTTGGTATGGCATGGTGGGGGTTGGTTACAGCGCCGAAGACAAGGTATATGAAAGAAAAGCCGATGATGAGGTGAAAGAGCTTCTTAGTCGGTTTGAAAAACTTTTGAAGAAATGCCGGGCGGATATTTTTCCTGCGATGCCCTACAAGCCTTCCGAAGAGGCGAAAAAAGACAACTATGAAAAAGCCATTAAAGTGCTCTCTTCAGAGTTGCTTCTTTGTTACACAGGTACGGAAGAGATGGGGAATGAAAAAGCTGCTGAATTAGAGCAAATCCGGTGGCTTGTAGAAAAAGATGGATGCGAGGAATTCAAGAAGAGGTTGGTGAAAGAGCGGATGTTTTGTCCTCAGATGATCGATGAGCTTGTGGACAAGGCGGGCTTTAAAGATCCTCTAGATGATTTGATGGATGATGATTCCGGGAGTGGCGAAGATACAGCGAACACCAAAGATTCGGACGAGGCTGAAGAGTCAGATAAAGCTGAAGAGCCGGAAAAAGATAAAGAATCGGAGAAAGCTGAGGATCCCGAGAACCCCGACGAATTGGAGAAAACCGATGAATCGGAGAAAGCTGAGGATCTCGAGAACCCCGACGAATCGGATAAAACCGACGAATCGGAGAAAGCTGAGGATCCCGAGAACCCCGACGAATCGGATAAAACCGACGAATCGGAGAAAATCGATGAATCGGATAAAACCGACGAATCGGAAGATTCTGAGTGAATGCACTTTCGGTGTGATTCAGAGTCGGCCCTTAGTTATTTTGGATCATGAAGTTCATTAGAAAGGAGGGAGTAAATGATACTCCTTGTTTTAAAGAAATTGTCATTGCCGGTTTTGGGGCTTGCATTTTTAACGCTCGGCTCCTGTTATGGAAAAGACACCGGGCCTAAGAGTCCAAGGAACAAAGAGCCTTTTATGCCCACACTGGATGCGTTTACAAAACGCTCCCGTGAGTGTTTACCGGAGATGGTTAAAGCAAATCTGGGACGGGAGATGAGCGCCGAAGAGAGAACAAACGAAGCTCTAAAGAAGGGTGCGATTTCAAACCTAAGGACTGAGTTGTTGCAGTGTTTTACAGGCAAGGGCTATGGCAACGAGGTGCAGATAGAACCCGCTCATGTGAAAAAGTGGCTGGCGAAGCCCGACTGTGAGACGTTCGCCAAAGCTTTTTCCGAGTCATTCAGATGTAGTGTGTTGCAGATGACATTGGAGGACAGCGGTTTTTCCATGTAGACGGACCTCCGAGTTTGGACAATGAAGAAACAAGAGAAAAAGCCGCTGGGGCCGAGACTGGTTTGGGAAGGTAAAGATAAAATTACTGGGTTTGTAAGGGGGGGCGATGAAGTTTCCACAGGTGTTTCTTTTGATTTAGAGTGTCTTTACGGACGCTGGAAGACGTCATCTCAAGGGGTTGGCGTAGATGGGGATCACGGTGGAACGGTAGATAGACTGAGTCCATCGGGGAGGCTTTTTCTTGGGGATAACAGATTTTGGTTGAGAAAGCTCTGTCATGAATTTGCCGGGGGCGTGGATCTGATTTATATGGATCCGCCCTATGGCACAGGCACTACCAGAGAGATTTTGAGGGGGGGTGGAGCCCGCCCGCATGTTCACGCGGGAAAAACAGCTTTCACCGATGAGAGTGCACACGAAGGTTCCTACATGGATCTTATGTATGAGGTTTTTCTGCTGTGCCGGCAGCTGCTCTCATCAAGAGGACAGATTTTTGTTCATGTGGACGGGAGGGCATCCGGAATAATTCGTGTTTTACTTGATGAAGTTTTGGGTGGAGCTTCTTTTCGGAATGAGATTGTTTGGCATTATGGAAGCGGCGGGCGGGCTAAGAAATTCTACGCTCGCAAATCAGACTCAATATTCTGGTATGCAAAAGGGAGGCGTTACATTTTTAAACCAAAGCGTATCGCAACACCGAGGAATCGTTGCAGTTTGTGCGGGGATACGCATGTCGCCCGAAA
>JAABSF010000392.1 GCA_011390535.1 Deltaproteobacteria bacterium
GAGGAAATGAGAGAGAAGAAATGAGAGAGAAGAATGTCAGCATTTCATCGGCGGTTTTAGCGGGCATCCAAGGCACCTTTGGGCGGAAAACGTTGCCCCACATAACGAAAAATGACGTCCGCGGCAAACACTGCATAGTAACCGGGGCAAACAGCGGCCTGGGAAAAGCTATAGCGACTCGTCTTGGTGCAATGGGTGCAGAAGTGACCATGGCCGTCAGGTCTATGGATGAGAAGGCAAAAACCGACATCATCCAAGCCTCGGGTAACAAGAAAGTTTATCTGGAAAAACTGGATCTCTCTTCTTTTCAAAGCGTCCTGGATTTCGTAGTTAGACTGCAAGAAAAGAATAGAACCTGTTCTATACTAGTGTTGAACGCAGGGGTGGTGAAAAAGAAGGGGTCAGCCACCAATGACGGACTGGATGAGATGACACAGGTTAACTTTCTCTCCAACGTTTTGCTTATAGAAAAAATGCTGGAGAAAAGTTTAATCGCAAAAAACAATAGTTTTTCGCCTCGGATCGTAGCGGTCTTGTCGGAAGCCCACCGGTGGAGTAAGGGTATCCAACCTGCAAAGCTTGGTGTGCCCCACCTGTTTGGAATGAAACATTCTATGAGCATGTACGCAGACACAAAGTTTATGATGGCTGGATACATGGCTCAACTCGCCCGCCGTCTGTGCCCGCCCCCACAGGCGGAACAATTACAAAACCAGAGTTCAGACAAACAAACCATTGGAAATAGCCCTGAATGCGTCGCCGTGCATTCAATATGCCCGGGAGCGGTTAATACCAACATCGCTAGAGAGGCGCCCGCTGCTTTGCAGCCCTTGCTGAGAGCGATTTTTCCTCTTTTCTTTTCCTCCCCGCTTAAAGCCGCTCATCCGGTTGTAACTCTGGCTGTATCCAAAGCCATAGATGGGCGTACCGGCCTTTATTACCATGTTGACCGCGAAAAAGCCTATGACCCAAGAGCAGAAAACGAAGAATTTGGAAAAGCACTTTATAAACGCGCCGTTGAAGTGATCAACAAAGCTTACGGAGAAAACATTCTAACAAACCACGCATCGGTGTTTTCGGAGCTTACTAAATGACAAATATTTTTAGAGAAAAATATGGTCCATGGGCCGTTATAGCAGGGGCATCAAAGGGCTTGGGGTTGGAGTTCACAAAACAGTTAGCAGGGCTGGGTTTAAATGTAGTGATGGTGGCGGAATCTTTGCCGGATCTCGAAAAAGCACGAAAGAACATCAACAGCGATGTGGAATGCAAAATCCTGGAAGCGGATTTACTCTCTCCCGACGCCGCCACTCGAATAGGGCAATTCACTCAAACACTGGAAGTAGGACTATTGGTGTTCAATGCCACTCACCGTGACCTTGGCCCATTTTTGAAAAACTCTGTAGAGGATCACCTGGGGGTGGTAGGGGTAAACTGTGCTCAAACAGTGACCCTCTGCCACATGTTCGCCAAACGTATGGCTCAACCTATTCGAACTAAAAAGGGCGGTATCATCTTGATGGGCTCTCTCTCCGGCTTCACCGGAACACCTTACGTTTCAACCTACGCGGCCTCAAAAGCGTTCAACATCTCACTGGGAGAAGGGATAGGAGAGGAGTTGGCTGAATCCGGGATAGACGTTCTGGTGTGTGCACCGGGTGCGGTGGCGACCCCGAACTATCTCGAGAGCATCCCGGCGGGCGTGACCAGCTCCGCGCCGCTTCTCCAGCCGGAATATGTGGTAAAAAGCGCCCTCAAAAACCTCGGAAAAAAACGTCTTGTTGTTCCCGGTTGGAAGAACAAGCTTATCGCGCTTCTATTGACCAGATTGCTTCCCCGCAGACTATCTGTGAAAATAATGGGTTCGGCCACAAAGAAACTTTACGACTGATCGCTCGGCAAGAAAAGAGTTAAACGGAGCAAACGGCAGTTGTGGATATTTGGACTGTAGTCCTGAAAAACCTTACTTCTTACTCGATCTTCACCCCGCCTTCGCTGCCCGGTTTCCATTGTATTTCAAGCTCAAACTTGTGTTTCTCGCCCTTTGTTTTGTATTGAACCTCCAACTCCACTTCTCCTGTTGGAGCAATGTCATAGCTCTCTCCACCATGCACCAAGTCGAATCTCCCGTCTTCTTTCAACTTCCGTCCAATTTCCATCAAAAAGGTTCCTATCTCCTCCGGCGTTCGCCGCTCTTCGACATCTACTAACTTCTGCTTCATGATCTTTTCCTTTCATAAAGAAATACCCATTGCGCTCTTTCCACTATTATCAAGCGCTCATGTTCAGGACACAACATGATTGAACATATTAACAGATTCAAAAGTGCCGCATAAGAAAATTTCTCTGTCACAATGAACCCGCTGCTGTAAGAATATTTCTCTGTCACAATGAAGTTGCTGCTGGTTGACACTTCAATTGTGCCTGCTAAATTAACAAGGTCGCCTTTTTGGCCAAGTCGCCACAGGAGTTAAAAGTTTGTATTTTCTTGTGTCGAGTATGGAGAAAACATGAAAAAAATCGAGTTGATACAGCTAGTGTTGCCATTGTGTATGGCCCTTCTTTTCTCTGGGTCATGCAACCGATCTGCAAAGAAAGAACACTCTATCAAAGCAGAAGGTTCCGAAGAAGCTCAAAAAACCGAAAAGGTCCAAGAGTCTGAGAACACCGGGGAGTCTGAAACACACGGCCACCCCAAGAAAATAGATTTCTCGAAAGCGATGGGAAAAAATGATGATAAACGTGACACTTCAGGCATCTGTAAGCCTCAAGAAGTCTTGTGCGGGGAAACCGTGGAAGATTGTGTTGATGTAACAACATCAATTAAAAATTGTGGTAAATGCGGTCGACGATGCTTCAGCAATCAACAATGTACGGAAGGCCACTGTACCGGGGTCGGGGTCATAACAGCGGCGGAGCTTAAAAAAGCATTGGCCGACAAGGATTTTCTGTTGATAAATGTGCGTGTACCTCCTATCGGAATAATCCCCGGCACCGACAAATCCATCCCTCACAACAAACTGGATGCGCTGGTGAAAGCCATAGGAAAAGACCTGAATAAAAGGGTGATTCTATATTGCGGAACATCAACACGAATAAAGGTAGCCTTGCGGCTGCTTCGTGAAAAAGGCTACAAAAATATCTCAGTGCTGGAAAACGGAGTAAGAGGATGGATGGCTGCAGGTTTTCCAACGGAGTCTAGTTAGAGCCCGTTGGAGAATTCTTCTCATGGGTGGAAACGTTTCTACTTTGCGATTTCCCTTGTTCAATTACCGGATGAGAGGAGAAACCTGTTCTTCCGGGAACGGCTCTCACCTACGCTGGTAACACGAATCGCCGCGCGGCCGGCCATCGGGCAGTGAGCTTCACAGGCCCCACAGCCTATACATCTCTCAGGGACAACCCTCGGACGACCCAATTTTATAGTCCCTTCAGATGAAATTGTCCGGACTTCTTCTACAATAATCGCTTTTGGAGATACCGGACACATCTCTTCACAGACCAGACAAGGTTTTCCCATGGACCACGGTAAACAGCGACCATGATCCAAAAAAGCGGTGCCGATCTTCACGGGAGGTCGATCTTCCGTTCCCACCCTCTCTTTTTTATCCATCTCCCTTATCGCCCCAGTAGGACATTGATGCCCACACCTCGTACAATTGGCTTCGCAATACCCGATACGCGGGACCAACACCGGTGTCCAAATCGATTCAACCCCACCCTCAGTCAGCGCGGGCTGAAGGCCGCCTGTGGGACACACGTGGATACAAAGCCCACACTTAA
>JAABSF010000393.1 GCA_011390535.1 Deltaproteobacteria bacterium
GCTGCTTATGTCATAAGTCAAATTACCGGCAAACATCTGATCAGTGTTGAGATTGTGGATATCTTTATAATCCCATATTCCGTCCCGATATCTATCATCGCCCGATTTGATAGTCACCGTCTCGGCCCCTGGTCTCTTGTAAGGGAATGTTTCGGTGCCTTTTTCATCTCTCGGATCCACTATCTCGCCGGCCAGGGCCGACTCAGCCACCATAGCCGGAGATGCAAGATAAATTTCGGCCTTCTTGTTGCCCATCCTTCCGAGAAAATTTCTGTTTGCGGTCGAGATTACGCTGTAACCATCTGCAGGTATTCCTTGCCCCGTCCCCAAACATGGACCACAAGAGGGCGCGAGGATGGAGGCGCCCGCTTTCAAGAGCTTTTCGATTATGCCCTCCTTGAGGGCTTCTAAATATATTTTCTTTGATGCCGGGACAATGAGAAACTGAAAACCCGGAGGCACCTTCTTGCCTTCGACAATATCGGCTACGACCCGAAGATCCTCCAGGCGGCCGTTGGTGCAGGTGCCTACCAGAGCCTGGTGCAGCTTTGTGCCCGCTACCTCATGAACACCCTTCACCTGGTCGACGTGATGCGGACACGCTAGAACCGGAAAAACCTCGCTCAGGTCAATCTGGATGGAGTCAAGATACTCTGCGTCATCATCAGCCCAAACTCCCTTTCCGCTGTTGTCCTGGAGAAAATCCGCCAAAACTTCATCCGGAGGGAAGGCTGCGTTTTTTGCCCCCATTTCAGATGCAAGATTCGCCAGCGTCATCCTCTCAGATATGGAGAGGGTCTTTACCCCTTCGCCATGAAACTCAATTGACAAATAGTCGGCTCCGCTGGATGACAACATACCGACTATCCAGAGGGCCAAATCCTTCGCGGAGACCGGACTCTTGAGTGAACCTTTCAGGTCGATCTTGAGAGACTGGGGAACCTTGAACCAAGTCTCACCCTGCCGCCAGATTCCCGCCGTTTCGGTTCTGTCGATACCGGCGGCAAAGGCGTTAAACGCCCCGGCCGTGCATGTGTGACTGTCGCTACCCACGATGAGCATCCCCGGCCGGGCATAGTAAGACATGATCTGATGGCATATCCCGTCACCTACATCATGGAATCTCTCCACACCTTGTGCTCGGGCAAAATCCCGGATCTTCTGATAGTTATTCGCCAAATTGCTATTGGTGGGCGGCGCGTTGTGATCCAAAACGAACAAGAGCTGCTCAGGATCTGCAACCTTTTCGCCTCCCATTTTCTTGAAGGTCCCCGCTATGCTCGCCGTGTTGTCATGTGACAACACGATATCAGGACGTTTAAAAACAATGCTGCCCTGTTCAGCACCGAATATTTTTTCTGCGAAAGTTTTTCCTTTCATGATCCTCTCTCCCTGTCATCGCCGCGTTAATCAGCAGCGTAAACACTACAGCCTTACACATACATTAAAGAAGCCCGCCCTTTTTGTAGATCTCCATCTGTACATTGGAAAACCCACTTACAGAAGCCGAGGTATTATTTCTTAGATTTTGGATAGTGCCTTTTGCGAAATCCACTTTTATTCGGTCACCATCCTTAAGATCCAGCTCACCGATATCATTATATGTCATAATAGGGAAGGCCGCGTTGATGGCGTTCCGCTCATAGATAGCACCAAATGACTCAGCAATAACCGCCTGCACCCCCAGGGATTTAAAACAATCAACAGCTTGTTGTCTGGAGCTCCCGGAGCCAAAGTTCTTTCCGGCAATTACAATGTCGCCATCTTTCGCCTTTTGGGCGAAATCTTTCCAGCCTTCCAGATTGCCGAAAGTGTATTTCCCCATCTCTTCTATGTCGGTGATGGTCAGGTGGCTGTTGTGAAAGATCATATCGGTGTCGATATCGTCTTGCTGAATAACCCACACTCTACCCTCTACCACAACATCTTTTTCTCCTACCTTGTGTGTCTTGTCTTCTCTTTGCGTGCCGGTCTCATGGTCGGACTTTGAAACAACTCCGTCACCCGAACCGTCCACCTCACCCGACTTGTCCGATACGAACTCCGCCGGGCTATCCGGAATTTCATCGGGAGTCGTTATGTACCCGGCAACCGCCGAAGATGCCGCCACAGCAGGCGATGCAAGGTAGACTTCTCCCTTCCCTTGTTTTCCGGGAAAGTTGCGATTACCGGTGCTTACGGTCACCTCACCGGGGCCGTTTTGCCCGATCTGTCCGGCGGCACAACCTGCGCACCCGGCGTTCCCCACCAGAGCACCCGCTTTTTTAAAAATCTCAATCGTGCCGTCTTCGAGACATTTGTTCCAAATATCTTCAGTTGCAGGCACAATCTTCAAAACCACCCCGGGCGCCACCTCTCTTCCTTTTAAAATCTCTGCGGCGACATGCATATCCTCCATTCTTCCATTTGTGCATGACCCAATAAACGCCGAATCTATCTTCGTTTTCTTAACTTTTTCCACCGGTACATCATCGTGAGGGTGCCCGGGTAAAGCCACCATCGGCTTGAAAGAAGCTATATCCAGCTCAAGCTCTTTTTCATAGGAAGCGCCCCTATCAGCGTAGGGAGGTTGAATACTTTTACCTGAACGTTTTTCGCAGTAACGGGTGATTTCGGGTGAAGGAGGAAACAGCAAAATGATAGCGCCCAACTCAGTCGCCATAGACGCCACCGTTATCCGCTCATCCAATGTCAACTTCTCCACCGCGTCGCCATACATCTCAACCGAGTATCCCAGCAGAGTACTGGATCCAAAGCTGCTGAGCATATTCAAAACAATATCTTTGGCGGAAACATCTATGGGCCTTTCACCCTGGAGGGTAATCTTCATGGATTTGGGCACCTTGAACCAGAGCTTCCCGTGCGCCCAGGCCGCCGCTGTGTCCATATCGCCCATACCCTGGCCGAACGCACCTATGGCGCCCAATATGTTGGCATGGGAATCAGTGGAGACAGCCGTGGCACCGGGGTAGACAAGGCCCTTGTCTATGGCGATGTGTGTCCCGATACCCGCGTTGATATCAAAGACCTTCACATCTTTGGAGCGAGCATATTTTCTACAAAGCTGCTGATTCTCTGCATATTTTTGATCAGACCCCGTGGGGTTGCAGTCAAACGTAAAGAAAGTCTTCTTTGGGTCTTTGACGACCAGCCCGTTCCTCTGAAGATTCTTTACTACATTGGCACCGCCGAAGTCACGCGCGATGCGCACATCTATCTCTATGTCCACGATATCTCCCGGAGCGACCCGGCTCTTATCTGCATGCTCCGCGAGAATCTTTTCAATTATGGTCATTTGCTTACTCATTGGAAAACCAAGCTCCTTATCTGGTCTATGTATGATCTATTCTATCCGCTCGACAGTATTTGGAACCACTGCGACGATGCTGCTCACCGGCCAGGCGGAGCGTTCACACCTTCAGCCTGGATTTAAAAGGAAGAAAAGTCATAAAGTCGGCGTGATGCACAACATAAGCTTCGACCGACCGCTTGATCATGTCCCCTTCGCCTGCATGTGCGGCGATTATGTGACACACCTCCGCCGGAACTCCACACTCTTCCGCCAGGCAAACACCCGAAAAGGGATGCCTCAAATATTTGCCGTATTTCCCCTGAAAAGCCTTCCCGTCCTTGTCAAGCTCGTATTCCACCAGCTTCCCCACATCGCACAAAATGGCGCCCGATATCAACACATCCATATCGATAGGGAGCTCATCTCTGAAAAACTCACGGATCTTCAAACCACTCTCTCTTGCTATGTGAACCACAGCT
>JAABSF010000394.1 GCA_011390535.1 Deltaproteobacteria bacterium
GTTGGGAGCTACCAACCCTGATGGGGGAAACTCTGATATTTTTAAGAGCTGATTCATAGATGATAACCCATCTACTCCCATGACGGCGCCGACCTTTTTGTCAAGCGCTCCTGCGGCCAACGCATAAACACTGCTCTCTATGCCTTGCCCGACAACGCCCACAGTATGGAAACCGCCAAACTCTCTCAGCGCATAAACCGCTCCTCTCAGCTCACGTTGCCGTAGACCCCACAAGTTGTCTCCGGTCGCCAGTGTGTATGCTGCAGGAAAAAACTCTTCGATGTATATCGCCTTGTCTATATTTTTGAACCCTCTTCGCAGCCCGTAACGGTTGCGGCGTGTTGGTGTCAGTGCTCCTCTGCCTGAAAGATCCACCTCCAAAACCGCAACCCCCCGGGCCAGTAGATCAGCGGTTAAGGAAGACGCTGTGCGCCCCGTGTCTGTGATGTAGACAACCCCTCCATGGATAACACCTCTGGGGACATGAAGATGAGCAGGTAGGTTTTGATGGGGAGCGATTTTTACGGTTACCTCTCCACCAGAGTCGGTGATAAGACCATCTGTTTTTATTTCTCCATTGGACGGCTCTCTATTCCACCCCAGATGCTCTCGTATTTTGCTTCTGTGTAAGGCCTTAGTCTTACTGCCCTTGTCTCTCATTTCCTCACCATAGAAAGCCCTAAGCTTTTTTCTGTGATCTCGGGCGCATTGAACCAGGGTTCGCGTGTCGGGTGGATCGCCGGTTCGGAGCTTTTGGGGAGGCAACGCTTTTACTGGAGAATCGACAATTGGTTTTTTGCCGGGGGTCAGCTTTTGGCGTAGAAACTCATAAACAGCCTTTCTTCTTGGAGCCTGGTATCCATGTGGTCCCTTGTCTCCGAAAAAAATAATATTCTTCTTTGCACCGAAGAGGGCGTATATTTTCGACGCTCTTTCAACACTCTTGCGCCCTTGAGGGGCCGGGAATAAGTCATCTTTTTTTCCTCCGGCTACCAGGAGTGGGCGGGGAGCTATGGTTGATAATAGAGTTGAAAAGTCAGCTATTTGTATGAGGTTTTGAGGATACTGCTCAGGGTCTCCTCCGATAAAATTACCGAAGTGCTCCCATGTGGAGACAGCGGCCACGACAGCAGCCGCTTTAACTCTTTCATCCAGTGCGGCTAAATATATCATTGCGGTCCCGCCGCCGGATGAGCCCGTAACCGCCAATTTTTCTTTGTCCACAGAGGGGTGGTAGAGGAGTGCTTCAAGAAAACGGCGGGTCTCTCCATATATGACTCTCCCTGGGCTGGTGCCGGCCATCACGTTCCAAAAACCCATGAAGTGGTGGTTTTCAATGGTACGACTCTTGGGTGTTTTTCTTTCACCCAAGCTCAGGCAGTCCACCGTAAGTACCATCCACCCGTGGCTTGCCATTGTCGCGCCCAAGATCCGGGCTGAAGGCCGATGTTTGCCTTTTCCGTAGTGACCCAGAATGTGCAGCAGCGCAGGATAGCCCTCGGCGGGAGGAGGCGACACGGGCTTGTATAGGAGGGCTGAACCCCAGATTCCAGGCAGACCCTCGATGAATAGTTTGTCTACGGTGAAACCATCTCCTTGTTCGGAGCCTACTACATGAATGTTCGGAGCGGAGGATCGAGGTTCAGGGAAGTCTAAACTCTTTTTAAGCGCCTTCCGGATGTCCGCCGCATTTTTGTTCCAGGCTTCCTTTGATGAAAAACCTGCCGTTTTTGCTCTTGTTGAGCGAGCGCTCTCTAATATCCGTTTTTTTAACAACGCCGAAAGACTTCGCCGTTGCTTATGTTTTCCAAACAAAGAAGGAGGATAAGGCGGTGCTTTTGAAATTATTTTGGTTGTGCTTTTCGATATTTTTCGTCCTCGGTTTTCGCCGGTGTGATCGGTTAGTTTCACCGGAACAAAGGACAGCGCGTCGATGCAACCAATCTTGTGGGGCCCCAGCTCAACTTTTGTACCCGTGCTTGACGATGTGTTTTTCAACTCACCGTCGCCACCGGTTGTAGGAGGGGGGGCGAAACCGCCTATTATGTCTTTCATGGCTTTGTTGGCACGAAGATCCAGGAGACCAACATGGTGCCAACCGGAACGAGGATTTGTTTTTCCAAAATCTTTTCGCTCAAACGCTCCGGCTATGATGCTTATTGCTTCTAAGGGGAGCTTTCTGCGTCGACTCCAGACATTGTATCCGTCGAATTCCCCCCCCCGGGGTATGGGTGGAATAGTTGCTTTTAAAGGAGCTTTAGCGCCGTGACCGCAGACTCTTCCCCAGCCGGTGATTTCATCTGTGTGTTGCTCCCAATAATACCCTGTCTTATCCGGCCTAGAAGGGCGCAGCCCGGCCAAATTGTCTTCGATTTGCCATATATAAGAAAGCGCCCCCGGCTCTGTCATCAATATTCTACCCCAGCCATATACAACGGGTTGACGCGGGCCGGTGGGTAATACAAAGCTCCAAACGGTTTCCTTTTCTTTGCCTCGCTGTAATCCACTATAAAGAAAACCTCTCGCGCCTCTCTCTGTCACCCAGCTTTTAGTCGAGTTTACCTGAGGCTGAAATCTGCGGTCACCGTTTACTATGGCCAGGGAATCGATCACTGCTAAATAAACCCTATTGTTGGACATTTGGGACGCTCGGGATTCGACGGCGGACATATTGTTGAGAGTCAGGTTTTTGATCTTAACTTTGCCCTCCAGCAGCCCTTTCGGTCTGAGGTATCGAAAAGGCCCGCTCTCAAAGCGAAGCCCTTTTGGGCAATGACCGGAAAACTCTATGCGGGGAGGTGTCCCTGAAATACGAAAAGAAAATCTAAGGGCTGAGTCAGCCCTAAGCTCACTTGGCTGCTTTGTCTCCCATCTGCAGTGAGGTTCTTCATGGCGGGATTTTTTAGAGCACCCGGCGGAAATCGCAATGAAAAAGAAGAAAACGACCCATCTGAAGGCCTCAGCGGCCCGAGGTGTGCGACGGAAGATCAAACGCGTCGACGTGCTAAGGGCACCAAAGAGTCGGTTGTTTTCGCTATGTCTATTTCTTATGTTCACTTCTAACTTTTGTCGTACGTGGTTTTTTTATTCTGCGTTGATTTCTTGTTCTGATTCGGTTTTTTACCCTGCGCTGATTTTTTGTTCTGGGCCGGTCTTTTGCTTTTTTCCGGTTTTCTTTTATTCTTTTTTTCCAGTGCGCTGTAAGTCCCGGATCAAATATCGTTAAAAGCTTTTTGTCGCGATAATAGAGATAACGTTCCAACCCGCGCCTGTCGCCTGCGACAAACCTGTATGCTTTGAGGTCAGGTCCTTTATCATCGTACAGGATACACGCCATGGGGTGAAATATTCTCACCGTGTGGTGAGGAGCCAGGCGGGCAAGATCCTTGACAGCCTTATTGTCTCGCAGATCCAAGAGAGCCGCCACCGGACGTTCAAAGGGGGGAAAAGGTTTTCGTTTGAACTCGTCTTTATCAAGCTTTTTAATCTCGTCTTTGGTTAGATCCGGCCATAGACGAAGCAGAAACCTGTTTTTCGGTTTCGGTATCCTTGGACCCCAAAACAGCCGCCGAGCGGCCTTTTTCGCAGAGCTTGGGTTTACCGGGGCTCGTCTGATCTTGCCGTAGTCTCTGTCCAGATACCAAAGCGCTTCAAAACGAGGGTGTAGTCGATCCCCATACAATATAAAAGTCTCGGGCGTGGTGAGCTTGTTCACCTCTCGGTAAAAACGAATTTTATGTCTGTGAGAACGATAC
>JAABSF010000395.1 GCA_011390535.1 Deltaproteobacteria bacterium
CTATGGACATGTCTCGAAGCTATATAGCAGCCACGAAAAAGAAAGTTCCAGAGGCCCAAGACAAGATTGTATTCGACAAATATCACGTGATCGCCGGTTTGAACAAAGCAGTCGATAAGGTGCGCAGAGAAGAGAATTCTGCTCTTTTTAAAGAAGGTAACAGCATCCTTTCAGGCACAAGGTACCAGTGGCTTCAAGGGCCGGAAAACATGACATGGGCAACCCGACACAGTTTTTCATCTCTTCGTAAAAGCAAACTGAGAACGGCACGAGCATGGGCCATCAAAGAAACCGCTAGACACCTATGGCATTACGAAAGCGAGGGCTGGGCCAAGAGAGGCTGGAAACGATGGTATAACTGGGCGATTCGAAGCCAACTCTCACCTATCAAGAAAGCCGCTAGAACGGTCAAAAACCACCTGACAGGTATTATCACAGCCGTTTTATACGGTGTTAACAACGCAAAAGCTGAAGGTCTCAATTCAGTAATTCAGAAGCTTAAATCAAATGCTTGTGGCTACAGAAATCGAGAGCGGTTTAGGAATGCTATTTACTTTCACTGCGGTGGGCTAAACTTATATCCTGAAGCGTTATCAGGTCCTGATGGAGTTTTTTCGGCCTCTAAGGGTCGTATTTTCGCCCACTCGAATTCCTGAAGCGCCTGAAATGTAGCTGTGAAATGTAGCTGTGAAATGATCGTTTATCCGTACTTCTTACTTATCTACTCTGCCGATTCTTCCTCTCTTGGGTAAACGACCACCATGGCTTCGGTTCACCTCCCTCCATGAAATAAACAGCCGACATAAACACATCAATCACGCAAGGATCATGCTTTTGTTCCGTCATCGAGCAAAGCTTGTCATACATTCTGAACGGATCCCTGCCGATGAGCTGCTTTGGATGGTCGATGCCAATCATGAGAAGGTCCGCTGCTATCGCCTTTCCAATATTTGGGAGTGCGTCCAAACGTGATACTTTATCTCTATCCGGATTTTTCATGGTCTTCCTTGTGTATGTAGATTGCAGAGTTTTTCTTGTTGTTTCCCGTTCTATCCCTGTTTTTCGTTTTTTCCCTTTTTCCTGAGCTTTGAGGCGAACCAAGGAGCGATCACCGTGACCACTAAAACAAGAGGCCATATATTCCCGCCCTTGAAGGAATACGCCGCCAGAAGCTGATCTAAACTCTTGCCACGCGCCAGGCCAAACGAAAACTCGAACACCAAAGTGAGAACCAACCAACAAATCCCCAAGAGCAAAAGACTTCGGGTAGAGCGTACGCCCAGCCAAGGCAAAGCCAGGTAGGTCACGCCAATTATAAACGACGAAAGAAGCAGGCCGCTTACAAACAAACCCGCCACACTACCCAGTCCCGGGATAAGCAAAGACTCACGAATTATTCCATTGAAAATTGCCAACACCACTATGGCCGACCAAACAATCAACCCTTTGGCGGCAACTTTGACCGACATCGATTTTTCCATCTCACATAGCTCCTAAACAATTGTAAGCTGATTAATTATCTAACCTTTGATCTAGTAAATTATCTACTTTTTTTTATTCTATCATCTGAATGGGTCTGAAATGAGGCGGCCCACCGGCAAAGTGGAGATGTTTTGATAATTGATGATACCGAACTATTTTTCACTATTTTTTTACGATATGGGAATCGGCGGATGAGATTAGGAATACAACCAGACAATATGGACCGACCTTGACGTTCAAGGGTAGATCGAGAAGCTTATGATCAAGCGCTTGAATTTAAAAATCAAGCGGGAAGGTGAAACTGTGAAACCGCGCATTGAACCCGCTACCCGATATATAGTCGGGAGCGGACATCAAGGCCGAATGTGGTAAAACCGGCGTTTACGAGAACAGGAGAAATCGGAGAATAATAATGGCGAAAATTGAAGGCATTCAGATCCGGAATTACCGTGTGTTAAAAAATGTAACCCTAGGAAAACTGTGGAATACGCAGCAGGAGAAACCTTTAACCCCGATGACAGCGGTTATTGGGAAAAACGGGGTGGGAAAAAGTTCACTTTTTGATGCGTTCGGTTTCTTGTCCGATTGTTTAAAAAAAGGTGTTGAAGAGGCTTGCGATTCTCAAGGAAGGGGCGGTTATGAGAAAATAGTCTCGAAAGGCGAAAAAGGGCCTATAGATTTTATTATCTATTACAAACAGAGTGGTAATGCCCGACCCATAACGTATGAATTATCCATTGCACTCGACAGGTCGAATCGTCCCTATGCTAAAAAAGAGCGGCTAAGACAAAGAAGAAAAGGTCAGAAGCATGGTTGGCCGTTTTCATTTCTTATTTTGAATGAAGGCAAAGGTGTCGCATGGAAAGGAGAAATTGAAGGTAGGCAGATTGATGAAGGAAAAGAAGAACTTGATTTGTTCGGTCTGATGGAAAGTGTTAAAGCCGGCTCTACAGAAGAAAGCAAGGAAACAGAGATCGTTGAACTCGAGGACAAACGAAAGCTTGGTATCGCCACCCTCGGAGCACTCAAACAACATCCCAGGATTTCAGCCTTTCGCAAATTTATAGAAAATTGGTATCTGAGCTACTTCACTCCTGATGCCGCGCGCAGCCTGCCGTTGGCCGGCCCACAGAAGCATCTCAATATTCACGGAGATAATCTCGGAAATGTCGTGCAATTCATGGAACGGGAACATTCGCAACGCTTCCAGTCCATACTGGACGGAATCGCTTCGAAAATTCCGGGAATAAACCGGATCGACACTGAAAAAACAAATGATGGGAGGCTGCTTCTTCGGTTTAATGATAAGGGTTTTAAAGATCCCTTCTATGCTCAACAGATGTCGGACGGAACATTGAAAGTTTTTGCCTATTTACTTCTATTGGAAGATCCTGTTCCTCCTCCTTTCCTTTGTATTGAAGAACCTGAAAACGGTCTATACCACAAACTTCTTGAATCATTGGCCAAGGAATGTCGTAAACATGCCACCGGCCGTAAAGGAGGATCCCAGGTTTTTATCACAACACATCAACCGTATTTTGTCGATGCTCTCTCTCCGGAAGAAACTTGGATTCTCGAAAAAAGTTCGGATGGTTTTGCCAAGGTCCGTCGAGCGAGCGACGATCAAACTGTTAAAGCAATGGTGGAGGAAGGATTACCACTCGGCGGCCTCTGGTACAGCGATTATCTGGATGAGAGGTGAGGTGATGCATTTTGAAGTGCTTGTAGAAGATGCTTCCGGCAAAATCGCCTTGTCCCATTTTATGAGGAAAATATTTTCCCAAAATGAGCAAAAACACTCTTTCAGAATACATTCATACAAAGGAATAGGACGCATTCCAAAAAACCTTAAAGGAAAAACTGATCCTCAAAAACGGATTCTTCTCGATCGATTGCCGAAATTGCTGAAAGGATATGGGAAATCCTTGAAAGACACAACCGCAAGTGTTGTAGTGGTTGTGGATCTTGATGATAAGAACTGTATAGCGTTCAAACAGGAAATGGTTGATGTACTCAACAACTGCAATCCCTGTCCGACGACATTATTCAGAATTGCTATTGAGGAAATGGAAGCTTGGCTGTTGGGTGGCTGTTGGGTGACCCAAAGGCAATAAAAGCAGCTTACCCGAGAGCAAAAGCGCAGGTCCTCGGCTGTTATGAACAAGACAAAATTTGCGGCACATGGGAAAAGTTAGCGGATGCAATTTATCCCCAAGGATCGCAAAAACTCAAACACCTGGGCTGGCCGCACATTGGGGAAGTGA
>JAABSF010000396.1 GCA_011390535.1 Deltaproteobacteria bacterium
CCCAAAAGCCCAAGCGCCAGTCTGTTTTTTTCTCCCCCAGACAAACTCGAAACCGGACGTTCGGCCCCGGCTATGGCTATCTTTCAATGAAATATGTTCAGGAGTACGCCACTGTTTACGGGTCTAATGATCCTGATGTTGACCTTCAAGAGATCTGTGACGACGGTGTGGATAACAATTTTAACGGACTGACTGATTGTGACGACCCTGAATGTGGTGATCACCCCGCCTGCATCGAAGGTGGCCTGAACTTCAAAAATGATGAAACCATGTCGATTCCAGACAACGACTCGACCGGGATTACCTCCACCATAGAGGTGGATCAACCGGGCGTGATCGGTAGCATCTTTGTAGATGTAGACATTACACACACTTATGTCGGTGATCTCACGGTGACCTTAGTGGGTCCGGACAACACCCGGGTAGTGCTCCACAATAAAGAGGGTGGAAGCCAAGACGATCTGAAGCAGACATACACTCCAGCCGGGTTTGTAGATAAGTCGATTCAAGGCACCTGGAAACTTGAGGTTACGGACACTGCAAGCTCTGATACGGGAAGCTTGAACTCCTGGTCTTTGACATTCCAGCTCACAGGTGATGTCCCTGAAGAGATTTGTGACAATGGAATCGATGATAGCGGAAATGGTTATATCGATTGCGCCGACCCGGCTTGTGCGGATGCGACGGAGTGTGCCGAATCTCAGACAATAAGCGAAACCAACGACACTCCAATGGAGATCCCGGATAATGATGAAACCGGTATCGAATCGACCGTTTATATCTCTGACACCGGCTCCATCCTCAGCCTGGCTGTTGATGTGGATATCACACATACCTTCAGGGCTGATCTCATAGTGAAGCTCCGTCACCCAAGTGGGCAGGAGATCACGTTGTTCAACCAAGAAGGTCTTGGAGAAGAGAATCTAGTACGTAGGTTCACGCCCTCCGATTTTGTGGGCATGGTGGCTGAAGGTACCTGGACCCTCACGGTCATCGACTGGGCGCAGCATGACGTTGGTACTTTGAACTCATGGGGGATCGAGATGGAAGTGTCACAGTAAGAGTTTATCACTCCTATCCGAGTCTTTTCCCTCACTCCTTCCACTTTCCTAACATTGATATTCTCACACAAACCGAATGCCCATTCATCCGGCAACAAATGTTGCCCTTACGGACCATCATCTAAAAAGCCGCCATTATGAGTTCTTTGTTCTTCATTGTTTTGTAGGTGTATGATGAGATGTGGCCGTGTCTATGCATCAACCCAAGCAGATCACGCAGGCGGAGAAGCCACGCCATGTCGATCCTGCCGCCCTTGAAGTTCTTATAATAACGCACGGGGTTGGGAGTGATTGCCGCCAAGTGGAGGCTTTGAAGGGGAGTTAGTTTTGCGGCGGGCCGGCCGAAGTACACACGTGAAGCACGCGAAACCCCGTAAATGCCGGGGCCCATTTCTATGACGTTCAGGTATAACTCCAAGATGCGCTTTTTGGAGACCACTTGCTCCATGCGCCAGGTCAGGACAGTTTCCTGAAGCTTTCTAGATAGTGTACGATTGTGATTTAGAAAGACGTTTTTGACTAGCTGCTGGCTGATGGTGCTGGCTCCTTTGTAAAAACCTCTGTGTTTTAAATCAAAAGCGAGAGCTCTCTTGATTTGTTCTAAGTCAAAACCCTTATGGTTGAAAAACTCTTGGTCTTCCGTGGTGAGGAAGGCTTTGGTCAGATGGTCAGGCAGCCGGTGTAGAGGCTGGAAGTGAGGGTTTTTAGACCCCAGAGACCATTTTTTGAACCTCTTTTCGGCGGTTTTTACCTCTAAAACATAAGGTTTTAGGAGTTTATTAACATCGGCTTGCGGCGGATCTTTAACTACAGTGCATTTTCCTACAGGGTTCAACGAGAGTGACAATCCGTCCAGGTTGCTGGAATGAACTCCGAAAGCGATTTTACCTCCCAGCTCGCCGGCCAGCACCATCCCCTGAAGTTTCGGAGCCATCTCAACCGGGATGGCATCCAGGAGGCTCTGACAAGAAGTGGGTGGTATGCTCCCTTCAATGTGTGCCTCGGTCTCCTGATAGTTTCGCCGGAACCTCCCTCTCAAAGTGGCCTTTACTTTGTTCTTTTCTACTATCATTTCAGGGATGGCGATAGCGCCGGTTGAATCATTCCAGTTGGCCTTTCCCTTTACCGATATTTTATAATCTTCCAAAGGAATGGGCTGTCGAGCGATACGGTTTTGTGAGAGTATGGTGTTTGCTGTAACATGGAATTTAAAACCAGCGGAGCCCTTGTTTCCCGGGCCCAGGACAGCTTCGATTCCGCCGTTTATTGTGGTTCTGTTTTCTTCAAAAACACCATCACTTAAAGGAAAGATCTCTGCGGAGAGGTCTTTCAGAGAGGCGTTCAGCCTGATTTCTTCTTTCTGTAGATCCAAAAACCCATGAAGCCTTGCTGTTCCTCCTTCTCCGTCACGGATGTTGAGTGCCATACTCACATCCAAGAGGTCTTCTCCGCTTTCAAATACCTTAAGAGCCAAGAGCAGTTTCTTTTGTGCGCCTTTAGGTCCAAGCGAGAACCCTCCAAGCTCGCCTGGGAGGTGGACGCTTAACGCCCGGGCGTAGAGGTGATCTAGGTGAAAGTTGACTCCTTTTTGCCATGTCACTTTTTTTCCGGTTCCTGGTTTGTGTGTATCAGCTTCCCCGTTGCTTGTCTGTTGTCGTACCTGCGCTTTCGAAAAGGATCTCCAGGAGAGATCTTTTCCGGCTATGATTATGCCTTTGCGCATTGTTATTGCCATTTTTCCAAGATGGGCGTTGTGGCAAACTCTGTCTCTGTCAACGCATTTTTTTAAAGTCAGATTGGATTCATGGAACGCCAGCTTTTCTATCGGACCGTCCTTTACTTGTATGGACGCAGAGAAGTTGTTTAAACTTATGCCGATAGCGGTGCCTGAAGATAAAGTTTCGGCGCTATTTTTTTGAGGCCTTTTGAGTTTTTGCAATAATCTGGAGAGACCCTCGCGGGTTCCGGCCGCTTTCAAGACAGCGTTGTTGAAGACCACCTCGTGTGATTCGTCCGTGTAGGCTTTTAGATATCCACGGATCGTGGGGATGCGGAGAGAACCGGCGGCCATGTCTACGGTTCCGTCTGTGTTCTTAGAACTCTCTCTCCAATGGATTGAAAGCTCTTTCAGTTTGAAACCCGGCCTGAATATTCCGGTGGGCCAAACCTCTTTTATTGAGGCTTGAGATCCTGTTCGGTTTTCGATTGTGCGGGAGATTTTCCGAACCAGCGCCCGTTCCACCATCATGTGAAGCGCAAGCGGGCCTAAGACCACTATGCAGCCCAGCAATGCAGCTATAATGAAAACTGTTCTTCGACGGGTTCTTGTGGATAATGTCCTCTCGGATCGAGTTCCGTTTGATGGGACCTTTCTTTGCGCTTTATGTATCGCAACCGGGTTCAAGATGTTCAGCCTTTCTGTTCGCAAATGTGATTATGTTTAGTTTTTCCTTAGTTTTTCTTCATCACGTAAGCGGTCATCTTCCAGTTGTTTTCAAACTCTTTTTTTGCTCCGACAGCATCATTCCATGACTCAAAGGCGCCAAGACGAACTCTGTACCACATGCCTCGGCGAGGTATGTGAGAGGAGATCATGTATGGGGTGAGGCCTTTGGCTTCGAGCCGTTTTACCATCGCTTCCGCCTGGGTTCTCTCTTTGAATGAGCTGACCTGTAAGGTAAAGC
>JAABSF010000397.1 GCA_011390535.1 Deltaproteobacteria bacterium
CGATCTGCCATTAGGAAGACAGCCGATGCCGCGGCGATGCAAAACCCTTTTCTTGTTAGGTGTGGAGACAAAAGAGAGCCCTCTTACTATAAGCCACCGGAATAAGATGCCTCCGGCACGGAACGTACTGTTTGGAGGGCCTCCCTGATTATACTGCTCGGTTCCATTCCCTCCAGCTCAGCTTCGGGAGCCAGCAAAATTCTATGAGCCAGCACAGGAACCGCGAGAGCCTTGATATCATCAGGCAAGACATAGTCTCTGGCCCTCACCAGCGCACGGGCTTTGGCGGCACACATGAGATTCAGCCCTGCTCTGGGAGAACAACCGAGATATACCCTCCGATGAAGACGGGTATATCTTACCAAGTCCAAAATGTACCTCCTTATATCATCATCTACATGAACCATGCTTGCGAGATTCTGAAATTTTATCAGTACCTGGGGAGAGGCTGCTTTGGATAGAGGTGACAAGGGCTGATCATATAGATTCAGGATTCTATCCTCTTCCTCCATGGTTGGGTACCCGAGTTGTATTTTCATTAAGAACCGATCAACCTGGGCTTCCGGTAACGGATATGTTCCTTCTTGCTCGATTGGGTTCTGGGTAGCCAAGACCATAAACGGACTCGGCAGCGAATGAGTATCGCCTTCAATAGTAACCTGCTGCTCTTGCATAGCCTCCAAAAGTGCCGACTGTGTTTTTGCCGGCGCACGGTTTATCTCATCGGCGAGGATGATCGCGGCGAAGATGGGCCCCTTGTGCAGTACAAAAGTGTTATCGCGGACATCAAGGATATGAGTCCCGATTATATCAGCGGGGAGAAGATCCGGTGTAAACTGAATCCTCCCGAAAAGACACCCCAGCACATAACTGAATGTTTTTACGAGCGTCGTCTTGGCTACCCCGGGGACCCCTTCCATGAGCACATGTCCGCGAGCGAAAAGGGCGGTCATGAGATTGTCGATTGTCATGGAAGAACCTACGTAATGCTTGCTCACCTCTCTTCTCACCGATGCAGCGAACTCTCCGGCCTCATCAATCGCTTCCTTTGTGAGCCCCATATCGCGCTCTTTATGCATTTGTTCTTCGCCTTCGACTCTCTCTATGTTTGTTCCTTCTTTTACAGGCTCCTGCATGAACCACTCCGTTGCATATCTTTTTATCGCCAGTCACTTATTATGTTTACTCTGGGATAAAATCTGGAAATCTGTAAACATGATCTATCAATATTTGCCCAATTATTAAAGAGGAGGCAAGGATTGAGTCAAGTTACGAGTGGGTATACAATCACGAAAACAGATGAAAAACCATTGCAAAACGATTATGTCCGAGATTTCTAACTTTCGACTGAAAAAAAACTTTCTCATGCTGTTTGCAGGGAGGACCAATGTTAAGGTTTTATCCATTTTGACATTGTTGCTTTTATATGTACCAGCGTGTGGTAAAAAAAAGAGAGTCATACACCCACCGCCGAGATATGATAAAAAAGTTATTGGATCGTCTTTGTTACGGATGGTCCCTTTTGGCAGTGATTTCCTTTTATGGGGAGATTTGGCCAAACTGAGGAGGTGGGGACCTATAAAAAATTTGATGAATGAAGATGGAGAAGAATTAAAAAACCTTGTCTCCAGATTTCAGCAGGTCCATGGGTTGGATCCATGGAAAGAGCTTGACCAGGTGTTGATCACTGCACCGCTTCAAGGACCCCGGAAAACCATAAAACTGGTTTTGAAAGGAGAGGGCATTGGAGAATCGCTCTTAGGTTCAATGCCTACTTATATGCAAAAGTTGGGAAAAGGCGAGCTGAAGAAATCAAGTTATCGGGAGGTGATGCTTTTGGAGGTGGGCGGTATGTGCCTCGGTTTCCCACAAAAGGACGTTGTCTTGTCGGCATCTGGGATTTGGGTGCGCCGTGCAGTCGACATAGTTAGAGGAATCACCGAAAAACCTATTTTAGAAAACAAAGAGTTGTTAAACCTTTGGCGGAGCCTTACTTCAGAGAGAATGGGAGGGAAACCCGTGATTTTAGCTGCAGGGATAATACCCGAAGAGCTCTCTAATCGTATCTCGGGAGAGCTGGGCATCGGAGTCCGGCTGGAATCTATCGGTTTTCGTATCCGGACCGGGAGCTGGCTCGGGGTGAAAGGGGTTATTCAAGTGGCGGAAAAAAAGCAGGCGAATAAACTTGTGATGGGTATCAAAAGGTGGATCGGAGGTGTTGTTAAATCTCCCAAAGTGCAGGATCTCGGGATAGGAGATTTGGTAAATTTATTGTTTGTTCATAGCGAGGGGAAGACTGTCTATATGCAATTCAATATCCCTGGTGAGCTTTTTGAGAGATTAGTAAGGCTTACTTTAAAAAGGGAGAAATCGACGTAAGAAACAAAAAAATATCATCGTGATACTCTTCATTTTTTTATGATACTCTTCATATCATAAAAACCCACCGCTGGAATATAATCGAATGGTTTTTGACAGAGGATGGTGCAATATTTCTCTTCAGGTGCACTCCGTTTACCTGGGCAGGGTTGATGCAATAACCTGAAGCCTTCTTTTCAAGCTCCCAAGGGTGTCTTCAAGGTACTCCATCTCGCGGTGAACGGCACAATCCGTAGCCAGACTCTCAACCTCTTCAGGGAGAAGGTTTTCTCGGTCCAAGGCGTTGAGCGCTTTTACCAAAAAACCCTCTATCCCATTCAATGCATGAGCAGTTTCTCTCAAATCATCATCCACCAAGAGGGCGTGGTTCTTTAACCGGCGGTTTGTTTTCAGGCGTTGACTTAGAGTACCTTCTCGGTCAATCAGCCGATCTCGTTTTCGTCGATTTTTCGTGGTTTTGTTTTGAGTATCCATGACGACCTTCCTTGTTTTGATTGCTACATGCCTTTCCTTTTTTTATTTTAGGACGACGGATCTGTCAAAAAAACCGAATATTGCGGGTTGTGTTCATGAAAAGTGGTGTTATATTCCCAAATTATCAAATCCTGGAGGGTTAAACATTATGCCTGGATTGCCAGAGCTTCTCATAATACTAGTTATAGTGATCATAATCTTTGGTGCTGGGCGATTGCCTCAGTTGGGCGAAGCACTAGGGCGCGGCATACGTAATTTTAAAAAAGCATCAAAAGATGACGAAACGATCGAGGTCACATCCGAGGGCGAGAGCAGCGTAGAAGAAAAAAAATCATCTCCTGAACTGGAAGAGGGAAAACGAGCCGCAGAAAATGGGGACGTAAACGGGATTGGTGTCAAAGAGATGTCCTATAGGGTAAAAGAAAAGGCTGAAAAAGAAGAGGCTGAAAAAGAAGAGAAAAAAGACTGACTCCCCAGCCTCCAAAGATTCTGTGAAGATGGTATCAGTCTCCTGAATCTAATCATTTTTTTGTTGGTTTTGTCTCCAAGATTCGCAGGGCGGCGGAGATAACTCTTGGATTAAGGTCCGCCGCTTGAGTAACGTCTTTAAGGTCCCACCGGTTCAAGAGAGAGAGCAACCTCAAGCTTGTTTTCAGAGGTGTGTGCGGGTTTAATATTAGAGTTCTCCTCACGAGGGGTTTTATCACCCAACGCTTATGCCGTGCTATCACCTCAAGGATGTCCCCTCGCGCCGGGCGTCGTGCCGCCATTTTAACAACCTGAGCTTCAACAATCCTCGGGTTGCTTAACACCACTTCGATAACCCTTGGATCGCTGTCAGCCGTGAGACGAGCCAAAAGATTTCTGTCCGGTGAACGAGCC